>JAZPXS010000308.1:0-9508 GCA_045543775.1 Clostridia bacterium | reverse complement strand
CCCATTCCTCTGCCGAGAGCACCGTCGCAACCGCCGATGATATAGTCAGCCTGTAAGAAGAGGCCGGGGCCGATTGTGTTGGCTCTGCAGGGAACAAGTGTAGAACGGCTCTTAAAGGTTGTTATAGCGTTCTGCTCAATTGTAAGAGGATTGAGCTTAGCACCGATACGGTAGCACTGCTTCTTCCACTCTTCAACTGTATCGAATTCATCAGCAAAGTGGGGCTCCCAGAAAGCGATGTGGCAAGCTCTGCCTATACCGAATACGAGAACAAGCTTAACGCCTTCTGCCTTTAATGCTGCAATCTTTTCGGGATATGTAGGAAGATTTTCCTTTGTAGCAAAGTTACGCTGGGAAGCAGGAACTGTGTGATTGAGCTTGTCAAAGAAAGCCTGCTTCATACTGTATTCAAAGGAAGCGGGGTTTGTGTTGGGGAGAGTGTTACCCTCAGCATCTGCCCATTCGTCCATATTGAATGTGTAAACGTGGTCGCAGTTGATGTCCCATTCGTTAAGGAAGAAAGAAGCCCAACGATACATACCCATAGGACCTACGGGAAGAATCATAGCGAGCTTTTCGCCCTTTTCACGAGCATTCTTAATCTGAAGAGCGATTTCGTGTCCCATAAAAGTATCGAATTCGCCGATATCCTGACATTCGATAGGATTAAAATCCTTGTGCCAGAAATCTTCTCTTTCTACGCCCTTTTCACAGCAAGCGTCCATTTTTGCAAGATCCCAGCCCTTGGGGAAGAAGTTTTCCAAAAGGCTGCCTTTGTAAGTAGATAAAAAGTCCATTTTCAAAAATCTCCTCTCAATATTTTATATTAAGTTTAATAACTTACGGAAGTAATCTCTTTGGCAGTACCTTGGGCCATACAAGCTTTTGAGTAAAGCCTTCTGCATACTGCACATTACACTGAATTCCTCTCACTCTTGAGCAAGAACGGACAAATTCGGGGAAGTCAATGTGGTCGTGGTCACGCATCCACTTAATCTGGCTTTCGTGACATTCGAGCATCTGAATCTTTAAGTCGATTTCGTCTGTGATATCAACATATTCTGTAGGGATAAAGTTCATACCTGCAAGGTTGTCCATATAGAAGAGGGGAACAACTGCCGCCTTGCCCTCTGCACCGTAGTGGGGTACACTTGCCGCAAAGGAAGCATCAAAAACCAGCTTGGAAACTTCTCTGTGGTCGGGCATATAGTCGTTGGGGCTGTGTGTGATTATAAAGTCAGGCTGTACTTTCTTTATAAGAGCAATGATTTTGTCACGCTGTTCTACGCTGCATCCGTTGGGAAGAAGGTCGCCAACATCAATGGTAACAACTTCAATTCCTGCAAGAGCACCCGCATTGCGTGCTTCCTGAGCTCTTATCTCTCTTAATTCGTCGGGTTCAATAATTTCGTGTCCCATATTGCCGTTTGCAACATGGCATACAGTAACCTTGTCTCCACGCTTAACACATTTTGCAAGTGTTCCGCAACAGGAGATTTCGATATCATCGGGATGACATCCGATTGCCAATACATTCATTTGTATATACCTCCTTAAAACTTGACATAGTACTGTCTTTATTATATAATATGTCCGAATGAATGTATTTAGCAGCAATTACTCTTTTTTTAACAATTTGTTCGCGAGGTGAAAAATGTTTGAACTTCAGTCTGTAAATAATGATATCGTAATAGAGGGTTTTAACAGCATATATTACTTTGAATTTTCAAAGGATTTCAACCATGAGCCGGAGCAGCATGATTTCTGGGAGATGGTGTATGTGGATTCGGGAAGTGTAAATGCCATAACAAACGGAGTAGGGTGCACACTTTCTCAGGGACAGGTTATTTTTCACGAACCTATGGAAACCCACGCCCACGTGTCTGACAGCCGTGTTGCAAACAGTATGCTTGTTGTGTCATTTACCTGCAACAGCCCCGTGATGCAGAGTTTTCGAGGCAAGACCTTTACTCTTGACAAAACCTCAAAGATTTTGTTGTCACTTTTTCTTGAAGAGGCAAAAAATGCCCTCGGCAGTGTTCCGTCGGATTACCGTGACAGGAAAAATCTTGAGTTTTCGGGAGAAGTATTTGGCTCATCACAGCTTCTCAGTTGCCATCTTACGGAGTTTCTTATTAAGCTTGCACGAAGCAGTGATGCAGTAAAGGTTACACTGAACAAGCAATCAAGGGATATTGCAAACAACTCCATATGTGAGCTGGTGTGTGAATATATGCGAAAGAATCTTGACACAAACATTACTCTCAAGGAATTGTGTGATGTTTTCCTTATGGGTAAGACTCAGATGTGCAGGATATTTCGTGATTGTATGGGAAAAAGTCCCATGGAGTACTACAATTCCATCAAAATTAAGGAAGCAAAAAAACTGCTTCGGGAAAAGCAGTATACCGTAAGTCAGATTTCCGATATGCTGGGCTATTCATCCATACATACTTTTTCACGTTCATTTAAAACCGGCACGGGACATTCTCCTATGGAGTATGTAAAGAGTATATTATAAAAATTGAAAGGTGAGAATTAATATGTTTGATATTTCAAAGGTTGACAGCAACTTTACAGTCGAAACAGAAATAGCTAAAGAAGATATTAAGTTTTACGGAATTGATAACCCTCCGTTTAAGATATACGGAGTTTTTCGTGAAAACGGCAAATACAGAAGGATGCCGGAGGCCGTTGCAAAAAGTGTCAGCGGCGGAGTATATGCTCTCCATACACAAACTGCCGGAGGAAGAGTGAGATTTGTTACAGATAGCTCCTATGTAGCTATTCATGCTGTAATGGAATGTCTTGGAAAAATGTCTCATTTTGCCCTGACGGGTTCCATGGGCTTTGATTTGTATGCAGATAACGTGTATGTAAAAACCTTTGTTCCTCCCTTTGATGCAGAGGACGGCTATGAGGGAGTTATAGAGCTTGGAGAAAGAAAGCAGAGGGAAATAACGATAAATTTCCCCTTGTATTCCAATGTTATTGAGCTTTTCATAGGCGTACAGCAAGATTCAGTACTGAAAGAAGCTACGGAATACAAAAACCAAAAGCCCATAGTATATTACGGTTCGTCAATTACTCAGGGCGGATGTGCATCAAGGCCGGGAATGAGCTATCAGGCAATTGTATCCAGGGAATTTCAATACGATTACATAAACCTCGGTTTTTCCGGAAGTGCAAGAGCAGAGGATGAAATGGCAGATTACATCAAAAATTTAAGTATGTCGGCATTTGTTTATGATTATGACCACAACTCTCCGAGTGTGGAGCATCTTGAAATAACTCATGGGAAAATGTTTGGGACAATAAGGGAAAAAAATCCACTCTTGCCGATTATAATAATGTCCCGTCCAAAGCATTTTCTGACCGAAGAGGAAAAGGTAAGAAGAGATATAATAAAGAAAACATATCTTGATGCAGTATCAAGCGGAGATAAAAATGTATATTTTATAGACGGCAAGGCACTGACTGAGCTTTGTAAGGATTCAGGAACGGTAGATAACTGCCATCCCACGGATTTTGGATTTGCATCTATGGCAAAAGCACTTATTGATGTTATTGGCTCCTGCAATCTTTGATATGTACGAGGTATTATATGAAAAAGAATATATTCCCCGAAGTGTGTTTGTTTGAGGAAGATGCAAATGTTTATGTTTCAAAAAACAACTTCAAAAACTTCAAAAATCACAGCCATGAGTTCTATGAATTTGAATATTTTTTCGAGGGTAGCGGTGTGTGCGAAATAAACGGAAAAGAATATCCTTTTAAAAAGGGGGATATTTCCTTTGTTACACCTCTGGATATACACGGATACAGTTCTGAAAGCAATGTCAGAACTTTGACTATCCATTTCAGGCCTGCAAATTTCAGCCGGATTTTTCTGGGGATTACCAATATCAATGCTTGCCTTATAAATAGTACCGAGGAACTGCGTAATGCCTTTAATATCCTGATAAATCAGAACAAAAATAATGAATTCTACGAAGTACTTTGTGAAAAAACGGTAGAGACAATTTTACTTTTGTTTTTGCAGATAAAAAAAGCAAATAAAAAAGATGTATTACCTAAGGAAATTAATGCTGCCATTGAATATATTAACCTTAATTTTAAAAATAATATTAATCTCAAAACCGTAAGCGACTATGCGGGATACTCTCAGGAGTATTTCAGCAGACAGTTTAAAAAATATATGGGTACGGGATTCTTGAACTATCTTACGGAGCTTCGTGTTACATATGCAAAGCACCTGTTGGATAATCAGGAAATAACTGTCACGCAGGCTTGTTATGAGTGCGGATTCGGTTGTTTGCGTAGCTTTCGAAGGGCATTTAATAAAAAATACGGCTATTCCCCCAATGATTTCCGATGTCAAAAACTGTCCCTATAATATCAAAATATGACTTGTGCCAAATGATAATAGGAGGTATTATTTGTGATATAGAGTGTTAGGGGGTTATAAAGTGGAATTTGTCAATTTAAAAAGCTGTCTTGACAGACTGGTGGATACTTACAATACTCCCGGAGTGGACTGCATAGTCTGCATGGGAAATGAGCAGGTATTCAGGTACTACACAGGAATGAGCGATTTGGAAAACCAAATACCAATGAACGGTAAGGAGCTATACCATATATTTTCCATGACAAAAATGCTTACATGCACCTGTGCGCTTCAGCTTTTTGAAAAAGGCAAGTTCTGTATGGATGATCCCTTGGCGAAATTTTTCCCTGAATTTGCTCATATGAAAATAGCAGGAAGTAATTCGGAAAGCAAAAATCCCATCACAATCAGAAACCTTTTTACGATGACTGCAGGCTTTGACTATAATGTGAGAGCACCCTACATAAAAGATGCAATATCCCAAGGCAGGGTGCACACACTGGAGCTTGTAAGGGAGCTTTCCCACGCTTTTCTTATGTTCGAGCCGGGGACAAGATTTAAGTACAGCCTTTGCCATGATGTACTTGGGGCTCTTGTAGAGGTCTGGTCGGGAATGAAGTTTGGCGATTATATGAAAAAGAACATTCTGGAACCTCTTGGTATGCATAACACCTTTTTCGGAACACCAAAAGATGAAGAAACTCTTTCCAAAATGGCGGCTCTGTACACCTATGAGCTTGAGGGCGAAGGTTCCCGCTGCGATAGTAACGGTAACAGACTTCCCGTAAGAATTCCCCTTGGCTGCTACTTCAATCTTACAGATGAGTACGAAAGCGGCGGTGCAGGACTTGTTTCCTGTGCCGAGGATTACTCGGTATTTCTGGATACTCTGGCAAACGGTGGTGTTTTCAAGGATGGCGAAAGAATACTGAAATCATCCACGGTAGAGTTAATGCATACAAATCAGTTGTCAGCTATGGCATTGGAGGATTTCTACAAGCTTCGTAACGGTTACGGCTATGGTATGGGGGTAAGAACTCATATTGACAGCAGTGCGAGCGGTTCGATGAGTCCCTTGGGCGAATTTGGTTGGGACGGTGCCGCAGGAGCATTTTCGCTTGTGGATACAAAAAACAAGATTTCCCTCACATATTTTCAGCATGTTCTCGAATGGGATTTAAAGATTCAGGAAGAATTACGAAATGCACTCTATACGGATATAATTAATCAAGGAGGCATGGAAAATGAAAAGAATTGATTTGCCGTCAAAATGGCATATGACAGGAAACGGATATGATATTTACGGAACTATCCCGGGTTCGGTATATTCGTTTTTGTTGGAAAATGACTTGGAGGGCGATCCATACTATCGCAATAATGAGCTTAAATTTCTTGAGCTTATGGAGCACGAATATGAGTTCTCCGCTGACTTCAATTGGGAAGAAACAGAAGGCAGGGTACTCTTGCACTGTGACGGTCTGGATACCCTTTGCGAACTGTATCTCAACGGCCGGAAATTTGCATATACAGACAATATGCACAGAACTTACGAATTCGATGTTACCGGACTTTTAAATAGCGGAACAAACAAGATAACCGCAAAGTTTCTGCCCATTAACCCTTATATAAAGGAAAAACACGAAAAAAATCCGGTCAGATATTTTCCATATTGTCTAAAGGGATTTACTCAGATAAGAAAAACCCACTGTATGACCGGATGGGACTGGGGACCGATGCTTCCCGATGCCGGTATATGGCGTGATATATATTTTCTTGTGGAGAATTCCGCAAGAATTCAGGAAGTCCACATAACTCAGCGTCATGCAAACGGAGAGGTTTTTGTAACTCCCCTCGTTTGCGTATCGGGTAATGCGGAAATAAAGGTTGAAGTTACAACACCCAATGGAGAAACTTACCAAATAAAAGCAAATGAAGAAACAAAAATAGACAATCCTCTTCTTTGGTGGCCAAACGGATTGGGCGAGCAGAACCTCTACACGGTAAAGGTAATACTTCTGGAAAACGGAGTACCCGTAGACGAGTCCACAAGAAAAATCGGTCTCAGAAGCATAGAGCTTGTTCGTGAAAAGGATTATTACGGAGAGAGTTTTTACCACAGAGTAAACGGAGTACCGTTCTTTGCAATGGGCGGAGATTATATACCGGAAGACAACATTATGGCAAGAATCACCCCTGAGCGTTCCCGAAAGCTTCTTACTCAGTGCAAGGATTGTAACTTTAATACTATAAGAATATGGGGCGGAGGCTATTATCCCGACGATTGGTTCTTTGACCTTTGCGATGAACTTGGTATAATGCTGTTCTTCGACCTGATGTTCGCTTGTGTAATGATACCAACCGACGATGAATTCATAGATAACATTTCCATAGAGGTTGAGCAGAATTTAAAGCGAATACGCCATCACGCTTGTCTTACAGTAATAAGCGGAAACAATGAGATGGAAGAAGCAATGTTCTATCCCATTTACACAGATGAACAAAAAGACGGTTATATACGTATTTTTGAGGATATCTTCCCCAAGATAGTTAAAGAAGTTTGTCCCTATCTTCCATATGTTCCCTCGTCACCGAGTACCTGCGGACACTTTATTGATCCAGAAAACGAAAATTATGGGGACAGCCACTACTGGGATGTATGGCACCAGAACGAACCTTTCAAGGAATACAGAAATCATCATTTCCGTTATCTCAGCGAATTTGGTTTCCAGTCATTCCCCTGTGAGAAAACAGTTAACCAGTTTACTCTGCCAGAGGACAGAAACATATTCAGCCGTGTTATGGAGTGTCACCAGAAGAGCGGCGTAGCAAACAAAAAAATTCTTGCATATCTTGCCGATACCTACAAATACCCCACAGAATTCGGTACTCTCCTGTATGCTTCTCAGCTTCTTCAGGCAGAAGCGATAAAATACGGGGTAGAGCATATGAGACGAAACAGAGGCAGATGTATGGGAACTCTCTACTGGCAGATAAATGACATCTGGCCTGTTGCATCCTGGGCGAGCATAGACTACTACGGAAGATGGAAGGCTCTTCAGTATATGTCAAAGCGTTTTTATGCTCCTGTCATCATCTCCTGTAAGGAAGAAGGGGAGACAGATACCCGTTCCAGCGTAAACCTTGAGCGCAGTGTTTACGGCTACGAAACCAAGGCACAGCTTTGCCTTACAAATGATACTTTCTCCGCAGTTTCGGGAACAGTAAGATGGCAGCTAAGAAGCTCCGATGCAAAAATCATAGATAGCGGCGAAAGTGTCGTAAGTGTAGATGCATTTTCCGTTAAATGGCTTGAAGAAATGGATTTTGACCGCACCGATGTCAATAACAACTATATGAGCTATGAATATGAGGTGGACGGCAATGTGGTATCAGAGGGCACGGTACTGTTTACAGCACCAAAATACTTTGAGTTCAAAGATCCTAATCTCACATATGAGCTGGATGGCAACAAAATAACCGTATCTGCAGATGCCTATGCACGTATGGTGGAAATTGATTCCCCGGACAGCGACTTTATCCTGAGTGATAACTATTTTGATATGAACGCAGGAAAGGTTACAGTGGAAATACTGGAGGGCACACCAAAAACTATTCGTTTAAGGTCGGTTTATGATATAAAATAATTAAAAAAAGTGGGTGTATTAATTCATCGAATTAATACACCCACTTTGCAATTTATCTTAAAAGACTCTTTCCTGTCATTTCTGCAGGTATCTCAAGTTCCATTATATCAATGAGAGTAGGAGCAAGGTCTGCAAGTCTTCCGTCGGAAAGCTTGACATCGCCTATGCCTGCGGCAATCAAGGGAACAATGTTTGTGGAGTGTGCAGTAAACACACTGCCGTCATTGGGATCGAGCATCTGCTCTGCGTTACCGTGATCTGCAGTTATGAGGATTGCACCGCCCATAGAAACTACCTTGTCGGCAACCTTGCCGATGCAGGTATCTACGGCTTCTACTGCCTTTACAGCAGCATCCATATCGCCGGTGTGACCTACCATATCGCAGTTAGCATAATTGAGAATTACAAGGTCATATTTATCGGTATCAAGTGCTTCCATAAGCTTGTCGGTTACTTCATAGGCGCTCATTTCAGGCTGCATATCGTAGGTTGCAACCTTGGGGGAAGCAACGAGGATTCTGTCTTCGCCCTCGTAAACCTTTTCCACACCGCCGTTAAAGAAGAATGTAACATGGGCATACTTCTCTGTTTCGGCAATTCTGAGCTGCTTTAATCCCTTGGAAGAGATATATTCACCCAGAGTATTTACAAGTGTCTGAGGACGGAAAGCAACATGAACATTGGGCATGCTTGCATCATACTGTGTCATGGTTACATAGTATGTGCTGAAGTATTCTCTCTTAAATCCGTCAAAATCGGGGTCCACAAGAGTTCTTGTGATTTCTCTTGCTCTGTCGGGGCGGAAGTTTGCAAAGATTATACTGTCGTTTGCACCGATTGTTGCAGTGGGTTTGCCGTCATTAAGAACTACTGTAGGTACTACGAACTCGTCTGTAACATCGTTTTCGTAGGATGCTTTAACAGCTTCGTAGGGGCAGGTACATACTTCACCGATACCCTTAACCATGGCATCGTAAGCCTTGACAACTCTTTCCCATCTGTTGTCTCTGTCCATTGCGTAGTATCTTCCTGATACGGTAGCAATTTTACCTACACCGATTTTTCCAAGCTCTTCGTAGAGGTCTTTGATAAAGTCTGCACCGCTTGTGGGAGATACATCTCTTCCGTCAAGGAAGCAGTGGAAGTAAACCTTTGTAAGTCCGTGTCTTTTTGCAAGCTCTGCAAGTGCGGTTATGTGACCGATGTGGGAGTGAACACCGCCGTCGGAGAGAAGTCCCATTACATGAAGAGAGGAGTCGTTGTCCTTGCAGTTAGTGCATGCGGCAACAAATTCTTCGTTCTCAAAAAAGTCACCGTCAGATATAGCCTTGGTTATTCTTGTGAGCTCCTGATACACAATTCTGCCCGCACCAATGTTTGTATGACCTACTTCGGAATTACCCATCTGTCCGTCGGGAAGACCTACACCCATTCCGCTTGCATTTATTTTTGCAGTGGGGTAGGCACTTTTCAATCT
>JAZPXS010000307.1:0-4207 GCA_045543775.1 Clostridia bacterium | reverse complement strand
CCAGCGACCAAACCAACAGCGGGAAAAACAAAGGTTTTATTAAGGAGGATTATATCATGGCTAAAACACATACATCAATGAAATTTACAAAATTTTTTAAAAATGTTTATTATTGCCCTTATGCAGATTTACAAAATACATTTTATGCATATGAAGCAGATTATTACAACGCTGGCATATATGGCTGGAATTGTGATTTATATGTTGACTATAAAACAGATACAGTTATAACAACGGGATACAGAAACACAAGAGGAAAGCGCATTCCAGCGGAAATTATTAAAAAATATGAAAATAAAGCACAGGAAATTTTAAAAGGTGATTGGTTTTATTCAAACAAAGTAAAAGAAGCCCTTGAAGAAAACCGCAACAACCTTTTTGCAGAATTAGCAGCACTTTGATTATTTAAAAGAGCCCGTGTTTTACGGGGGTTCTATTAAGTAATTAAAGTTAAAAAGGAGGATTTAAAAATGAAAATAAAATATAAAACCACTATTTACAACAAAAAAAATCCTTTCGGTGTAGAAAAAACTCGTATCTCCGAAGGTAACCTGATCGAAAAACCTTCTTATTTAACCGGGCCTTTAGAAAATTGCATTTTCTTAAAAAATCAAAACAATCAAATAGCAATTATTGAAAAATCCGAAATAATTAAAATTTTTTAAAGGAGGTTTTACAATGTTCAAACACATACCAACACTTTTAAGTCTGCTTATACTTGTAGGCGGTTGTTGGATAGTAAGTTATATGGAATACTTAAACTATATTAGATATGGGATAATGTAAAAGAAGACGGGGATATTCTCCCCGCCTTTTTATTTGCCCTTATTTGCTTGTTTCAGGCATTGCCTATCAAGTAATCAACCGTCACCTTAAAATGCCTTGCAAGTGCCTTTAAATCGTTTATATTGGGTTCGTTTCGTCCTGCTTCATAATTAGCTACCGCCGTATAGCCATAACCTAAAACAGATGCGACTTCTGTTTGGGTTTCCCCGGCTTCCTTCCTTAACTGCCTTAATCGGTCTTTAAATTCCATATTGTTCCCCCTTCCATAAAAGCCTATCTTTCCACCCAATTTCGTACCGCCTTGCTTAACGCGTTTCGGTTCTTCTTTAGCATTTTGGCGGTTCTGCTCAGGCTGTAGCCGTCATAATAAATGTACTTTACGGCAACTCTTACGGTGGCATCCTCGATAGCTTCGACTCCGTCCTCAATGCGTTTAATCTCTCTTTGTAGCCTCTCGATTCGCGCTTTGCTGTCCGCAATCCTTACCGCTTGACTTTCGGTAGGCTTTCCGGGTCCTGTGCTTATAGGCTCTCGATCATATCTAACGCCTTTGCCGTCAATGCCTAAACACAGCTCTTTATACTTTTTTCTTTCCCTCTCAAGCTCACAAATTAAGCTCGTATAGCTTTTTAAATCCTTTTCTGTTATCTTGTTTATCTGCATAGTAAAAACCTCTTTAAACGGCCTTTTTCGCCATCTCCTGCATATCCTCAATAGTTTGCTTTTTGCCTTTACCTCTGCCAAGATAAAAAATATTTCCGCTTTCGTGAATGTATAAATCCATCTCATCCGCAACCGCTCTTTCAATATCATCAAGCGTTAGCCCGGTCAACTCCTTTCGGCTTATACATCCCCATAAGTTTTCATACTCCACAAGGGCTTCAGATGCCCTCTGTGTGCCATATCCAAATTTAGTATGTAGCATCCAAATCATCACAAGTTTGTGCTGTTTATTAAGCCCTGCATCAATCTTCTTTTCCATCTCTTTAATAGCCTTTGCCTGTGCTATCTTTTGATTAGCCTTGCTTAAACTCATACCCATTAAATCACCTTCTAATCCTACGCAACAACCTGTTCTGTTTTCCATGACTAAAGCTCCTAAAATATCTATCCGCTTGCTCACCTATCTCCTTACTAATTCTTTTGGTTATGCGTATGGTTATCGGCTCCCTGAAATATGGCTCTAAATCTTCTATAGTCATATATCCGCCATAAGTTGTTATATCCTTCAATTTACCACCTCCTAAAACGGCATCTTCTCCCTGTCCTTCTCAACTGCCATATCAATCATCACTTGATACGCTATCTGTTTGATGCGTCTGTGTGTGTAGCCGTTCACTTACAATCATCCTCTCGATACGGAAAAGCATCTTTACAAAATCCATCATCAGCAACAATTCTTTCCAGCCGTAAGCATCGCCCTGTTTTATTTATTTTGCAGTTATCTTTATAATAAAAACAGTCTATGCAGTAACACTTTGCTACGGGTTTCTTTTTAAACCTATGTTTAATCTTCCATTCACGAGATGTTCGCTGACACGCTTCTGTAAAAATATTTACGGCAAATATACCAACACATATTAAAATAGCTGTCCAAATCGCAACCCCAGAAAGCATTAAAAATATAAGAAAATAATCCATTGTCATTTACAATCATCCTCCGTAGGCTTGTACTCTTTAAGCCACCTGCACTTCGTTTCGGGTATCTCGCAAGGTAGCCAATCTAACACGCACCTTCTCCGCATTCTTGGTGTATAGTCATAAAAAGGGCATTGCGATGTGTGTTTCGGCATCTCATTAACTAAAATTTTCATTCTGTCACCTCCAAAAGTTCGGGGTTATCAAAGATATTGCCTATAACTTCAAAATACCAATCTCCGTTATTTAACTCCGACAAAACATTGTACTCACAAAAATGTCTTTTTAAATCAAATGCGGGATAATCATACTCAATACCATAAACCACTTCATCTGTAATAAATATGTCACTATAATTACACCCTTCATATTCCTCTGGATTTTCAAGGCTTTCCATATAACACTCATAGTCAAGCCTATCTGCATATTTAATAATATCCCCTTCAAATATCTTCTTCCCGTTCATATCCTTTAGTCCTGTATATTGGCAGACGGTTTCGGGGTCTACTTCATATACATCAAAGCTATCTCCAATAATGACACCGTCTTTTCTTCTTGTTTTAAGTTTTGGAACTAAAATGTAACAACCGCTTATTAAGCTCTCATAATAAAACCCCTCTACCCACTCGCCATTATCTTTTCTCTTGCCTTTAAAAAGTATCTCACGCATTTCCTTCCATCTCCTTTAGCTTTGCTTCTGCTTCTTCACGGGTGAGAAACCAAGTTTTTTTATAGAAAATATCAACAAGTATATTGCCTGTTCCATATTCCCTATCTTTATCACATTCGACATACCAATTATCACCATCTAAAACTATGCGTGAAACCTTTTGATGATAAATTCTGTTGTTTTTAGATAGTCCACTTAAAACATTTAACTCAAAATTTACTTCGCTCGGTATGGTATAAATATCTGCCCCCACCTTGCAAGGCAACCTCAACAACAGCCCCTGTTCTTCAAAGCGTTTATATTCTTCAACCTTTTTAAGTGCTTTAATAGCTTTTAAACACGCAATTTTACAGGTTTCTCCATATAAGTCATCGAATACTATCCGATTTAAAAATCTAATAGCTTCTTCTGCTGTCATTCTTTCTCTCCTTTTCTTCATCTTCCTCGTAGTACTGAAATGCACAGTCGTACATCAACCTGCCTGTGACTTGGTCCGTGAATATTGGGCAGTTCCAATGTAAGCTGTACCCCCTTCTCCTTGTACCACTCCTATACCACCCTCTTTGTAATTGGTGTCACAAAGATGTATAAATCCATGCCATGGTGGTACATTTCTTCCCTCGGGTACCCAGCCTCTATAAGCGCTTCAATTAACGTCATTCTTTCACCTTCTTCGCCCCCATAATCTCTTTCATATAAGGCAAGCCCAATAAAACATCTACAAACTCTCTCCACTCATCAAGCTTATGACCGCTTCTCTGCATTATCATGTTCACAGCCGTTTCATAGTTAAAATCAACAGTTCTTCGCTGATTGTAACTTGACGGAAGAAGCTGTATCATCTGCCACCAGCACTCTTTATCCCTTGTTTCGATAAATCTATTGCGATAATAGTTTAGGCTCGGAATAATATAAGTGTCTAACATGCCCATGTTGTCTATATACAGGTGTTCGTAGCTAAAATCATCAAGCGTAAACTCCTTAGCATGTATCTTATGCATGGTGCTGCAGCTATTAGCCGTAGTCCCTACCTTGTAGGTATCAAACTCTTTCCACCAGTACAACGGAGCAGTGATATCCATCTGAATGTGTATCATCCTTAAATACTTCCTA
>JAZPXS010000306.1:0-3199 GCA_045543775.1 Clostridia bacterium | reverse complement strand
CATAAGTCCTTTAGGACCTAATACTCTACCTATTCTACCAACAACACCCATCATATCGGGGGTAGCTACAACTACATCAAAATCAAACCAGTTTTCACTCTGGATTTTTGTTACTAATTCTTCTGCACCTGCATAGTCTGCACCGGCATCGAGAGCCTTCTGAACATTGTCGCCCTTAGCGAATACGAGAACTCTGATTTTCTTACCGGTACCGTGGGGCAGTACAACCGCACCTCTAACCTGCTGGTCGGCATGTCTTGAGTCAACACCGAGTCTGAAGTGAGCCTCAACTGTTTCGTCAAACTTTGCTTTGGAGGTCTTTATTACAAGATCAAAAGCCTCCTGTACATCATATGCCTTGCCCTTTTCGATAAGCTTGGCACTTTCTAAATATTTTTTACCTTTACGCACTTTACTTTCCTCCTTATGTGGTCAGTCGGAAATTTAATTCCTCCCACGAAATAAACAATTAGTCTTCTACTACGATACCCATGCTTCTTGCAGTACCTGCAATCATACTCATAGCTGCTTCAACGCTTGCTGCGTTAAGGTCAGGCATTTTCTGTTCAGCAATAGCTCTTAATGCATCTTTGCCTATAGTAGCAACCTTTGTCTTGTTCGGTACACCCGAACCGCTGTTTATTTTGCATGCCTTCTTCAAAAGAACAGCTGCAGGGGGAGTCTTGGTGATAAATGTAAAAGATCTGTCCTGATATACGGTGATAACTACCGGAATTACAAGACCTGCGTCCTTTGCGGTTTTTTCATTGAACTCCTTACAAAACTGCATGATATTAACACCATGCTGACCTAATGCAGGACCTACCGGGGGAGCCGGATTAGCCTTGCCTGCTTCAATCTGAAGCTTAATAAAACCTGTTACTTTCTGTGCCATTTAGCACACCTCCTTAAAAACAAATGTGGTAATAAATCGGAATGTCTTTGGACATCCTCCCACGCCAACGAACATACAAACGCATACTCGTCCACATTTTGAAAACCAAAATGTGCGGACAAAAGTCCGGGGTACATATAATATCGGTCTATAGAGACCGCTATTAACAAAAAGTTATATGGATTCTACTCCGTTTATATCAAGCTCAAGGGGTGTCTTTCTGCCAAACATTACGACACTCACATTAACCTTGCGTGCTTTGATATCCATAGATTCAACTATACCTATCTGATTTGCAAATGCACCCGAGATAACTCTTACATTATCACCTACTGCATAATCAACACTTGCCTCTCTAACTTCTACGCCAAGTGCCTCAACCTCTTCCTCCGTAAGGGGAACGGGTTTGGATGCAGGACCTACAAAGCCTGTAACACCGGTGGTGTTACGGACAATGTACCAGGTATCATCTGTCATAACCATTTTAATAAGTACATAACCGGGAAAAATCTTGCGGGTAACTATTTTCTTTTCTTCGCCCTTAGTCTCTACAACATCTTCGGTAGGAACCTTGATGTCTACAATGAGCTCTTCAAGATTACGGTTTTCGATAGCTTTTTCCAAATTGGTTTTTACTTTGTTTTCATACCCGGAATAAGTATGAACAACATACCATTTAGCATTACGGTTTGACTTAATTGTGCCCATATTCCGGCCTCCTTTTTAACACAGATAACGGGATAAGCCATAACAAGACTTACCCGGCTTACGCACAATATTACAACAGTGCCAATATTATCTGCCTAACAACAGTTTGAAAAGTCCGAACTGGAATATTGCGTCAAAAATTGCAATTACCACACAAACGAGAACAACAACTGCAATAACAATCAAGGTGTTGTTAACAAGCTGCTTTCTTGAGGGCCAAACCACTTTCTTCATTTCGGACTTAACCTCTTTGAAGAATTTAAAAATCTTATTCTGCTTTTTTACATTAGCCTCTGCCACAACGCTTCACCTCTCTAAATAAAATAAACGATTGTCTGTAGACTGTACCGGATGAAAAGGAAATTATTTTGTTTCCTTGTGCATTGTGTGCTGTCTGCAGAAACGGCAGTACTTCTTCATTTCAAGTCTGTCGGGATCGTTCTTCTTGTTCTTGATGGTGTTGTAGTTTCTCTGCTTGCACTGGCTGCATGCCAAAGTGATTTTTACTCTCATGCCTAGGCACCTCCCAAAATAAATTCGTGCTTTTGTAAGTAGCTTTATTATATGAAAAATTTAATGATAAATTTTTGCACACAAAAAAAAGACCTTTTTATCAGCAATCAATACTATAACACAGTTGCAACTAAAAGTCAAGTTTTTTTTCAAAAACAACAGAAAAAATAAACCTTGCTGATGCGTATTAATTCCAAAAGCTTCATTATATATACGACAGACAAAACAATTGAAAGTCAGCACACCCAACTTACAAGGAATTTTTGTCATTTACCTCAAAGGATTGCAGGCAATCGCCTTTATACCTGAGCGTCAGCGTAAAGAAGCCGGCATCATCCAAAATAAGCTTTAGAAACACCTTGTCACCTTCCCAGAGATTTAAACTTTCTATTTCGCTCTCATCTATCCACTTGAGTATTCCCTCATTGCAGGTTGACACATCCCACACAGTTGTTTCTGCTGTGTACAGATGCATTCTTTCATCATCCCAAACATCGGAACTGAAATCAACTATCCCACGGTATTTCCAGTTGGAAAGTTCTATCCCTGTTTCCTCCCTGACCTCACGGAGCATACATTCTTCGTAATCCTCTCCGGCTTCCACTTTTCCGCCGATTCCGATCCATTTTCCTGCATTGGGATCATTTTTCTTTTTGTTACGATAAAGCATAAGGTACTTACCGCTGTTTTTTATATAACATAGGGTTGTTTCTTTCATAATTTATCATACTTTCGCAAATGTGTAATTAGTCCGGCTTGCTAAACTCCACGGACAAAGCTTACCTTCTCCACACCAGAATATCCTGCGCTTCTTGTTACAATCTTATTTACTATTCGGTCAAAATCACCGTCATAGGCAGGAATGGGATGAAAATCGTTTCTGTGGTTTACTGACGATAACAAGCACGGAATTATCTCCGGTTCCTCGGCGGAAACAAGCTTGCCATCCTCAAAGAGAAACTTCTGGCGGAAAATTGCCGTATCCTTGTCCTCGGGGCCTCGGTTACCGCCAAAGCAGAAGTTTCCAAGACTGTAGGCTATGTATTTATCCTTGTATTTTTCTACCCCCTGAAGTACATGGGG
>JAZPXS010000305.1:0-3234 GCA_045543775.1 Clostridia bacterium | reverse complement strand
GCCTGACGCGGTTTACCACCTGATAAACTATCCCAGACAAATACCTTTACTTTTCTGTTTTCAACCTGTGGCAAATTAACATCTTTTATACCTGTTTCATCGAATTCACTTCGTTCTACAGTTTCTGAGCTAACAAGCTTATCACCAGAATATACTCCGACAATAGCGGTAAAGTCTTTTTCATCCTCAGAAATATCCTGAAGCGTTACAACATCACCCTCACAGGTTGCATCCACATAATTAGTACCTGTACGTACCACAAAGGTTGCAAAAGATTCCCATTCCTTTGAAGAGAAGCTTCTGCCGCGTATAACAACATAATCCTCGTACACTTCTACATAATATCCTTCTGCATACTTGGTATATACAGAGTCATAAAGATTACCAAGGTAGTCTGTTTTCTCAGTTTTTCCACCGTAAATATCATATACAGTATTGGTATTAATCTCGTTTACACCGTGTTTACCCTTAATCTCTGTGCCGTAATAACGCGTATGCGGATAGTGGCTGTGCCCGTAGAATGTGAAGATATTACTGCTGGAAGCAAGCATTTCTTGATATCTTGCATTAAGCTCCGGACATTCTCTGCTCATATTATCATTTGTTGTAGTTACCGAGTAATGGTTCATAATAAACACATTTGCATCCTCAGCATCTGCCTGCAAAAGAATCTTTTCAAGCCAATCGAGCTGTTCTACAGTCATACCATAGTTTGTACCGAACCATTCATCTGACAGAATGATAAAGTACGCACCGTTTTGCTTAAAGTACCAATACGGTTTGCCGTCATTTTCGCTCTTACCATTACTGAAAAGATGTGCATATTTTGCAAAGTATGCCCACTTGGTTGCTGGTACTTCAGCCTGTGATCCGACATCATGGTTACCTGATGCAATATAGAACGGCATATCGTACTCACCCAAGGTTGCATCATACATCTCTTTCGCCTGCAACCAATCACTCAAATAACCGTCATTTGTGATGTCGCCTGTTGAGAATACGCCAAGTGCATTGCTGTCAATCTCCATCATATCATTGAATGCCTGGTAGTTACTCCAGCCATTAGGATCATAACCAAAGTGGTTATCACTCATTACCCAGAAACCATACAACTTCTTTTGGCTGCTAAGATCCAGAATATCATCCGGGTTAATAGCTACATCAGCATAATTAGTAGATTCCACAGGGCTTCCCTGTACATTTTTAACTGCATATACCAAAATTCTGGTTGCACCCTCAGGGATCAACAATCCGGGTCTGATTTTGTAAGTTACAGTTGTTGCATTAGGGTTATAGTTAGGCTGTAAGCCAAAGGCAGTTTGACCTTCCAATCTGCCGTTTTCGTCTCCCCAATAGAGGTGATATCCTGTAATATCGGCTTTATCCTGTGGATAAGTTATGACAACATCACCCTGTGCCCAACCGTGCTCTGTTGTTGTACGGGTATAAGTTACATTTGCCGGTACATCTGTATAAGCGGCTTCTGCTTTTTGAATCATAACACCTTCCATATACATCGGGTAATGAGCTTTTGTTGAGTATACTATTTCATGTACGCCCTCTGTCAAATATACCGAACGTGCCCATGATATAGTAGGCTCTACAACTGTATAACCTACCTTACCGCTGGCTTTAACCGTTCCTGCTGGAAGAATCATAGGCTTAGTATCACCATACTCTATGCCGTCAACTGTTAACAGAACAATCTGACCTGAACCACTTGTTTCGGGCTGTGCAATCTTAGCACCAATATTGTAAAGTCCTGCTGCATCAGCCGAAACATCAACCTTATAGCTTACAGTATAGTAACCAAAGTCCACCGCACCAAAGTGAAGTGCTGTTTTTGTTCCGCTCAATCTCCAGTCTATTGTCTCAATTCCGCCGAATGCTGCGTCATAATCAAGTGCGTTGATGTAGATGCTGCTGTTGCTGTCAAGTGTATTTGCTGAAACCTCAACCGGATCAGTATTGTCAGCAACACGCTCAAATTCAATATACTGCAGGTAAGAATTTGAAACGTTACCATCAACCGAATAAACTCTGATTGTATGACGACCTGTTGTCAGATACATAGTATCATTTGCCATATACTTGTTTGCAAGGTTAATTTGTTTGCCTGTGCCATCATCGACAACTCTGCAAGTGCCGTCCGCAGTTGCCAAAACTTCAACAGAGTTAAGCGTAGCACCGTCCTCGGCAGATACATTCCACTTGATTTCGTTATAGTAGCTTTCGTCTGTATAATCATAAGGTGCAATACCAAGACCTACATTATACCAGCCGGCTGCATCCTTGGCAACATCTACAGTATAGGTGAGATAATTTTCTTCTTCATTAGCACCACCTATATACATACCAAGAGGAGATGTCAGGGAGTTTGCACCATCAAGCTTGTTAACCGATGATTTGTGTATCAATAATCGGTCTGACTTTGTCTTATAATCGGTTGCCATAACACGTGCAACACCTGTTTTGTTAAGCTTGGTGTATGTAAAATCGTCTCTTACTTCAATATTAACTCTCTGAATGTGAAGGTCTTCACCCATGCCCTCTATTCCTAAGATATGCTTTCCTGCAGGAATATAGATAAGAGCCTTTTGTGTTTCAGGCAAAAGTGCACCAGGCGCTGAAACAACTGTGTCAACACTTATTGCATCAACTTCTCTGTTGTCAAGAGTAATGATGTAATTTCCTTTAGCTCCTTCTTCAGGGAATGCGGCATTAAATGAAACCTCATACCACTGTCCGTCTCCTTCGATAACATCTATATCCCAGAATGCCTTACGGATTTTATTTGCCTCGTATAAAGCCTCATCCCATTCTGAGTATTCATCAAATGCAACTGCATCTTTTGAAAGAACTACATACTGTTCACCAGTTTCGGCACCATTGTAGCCCTCCACGGAATGAATACCGCCCTGATATGAAACATTAAGTGCACTAAAGGAGTGCGGGCTTGTAAGTCCGTTAATGGTATTTATAACTGATAACTCTTCAGCTTTTGCTTTCTTTAACTCTATGTACTGCAAATAAGCATATTCAGCTGATGTAGTTACGGTAATCTCGTGTGTGCCTGCAGAAAGATAAACATTTTTGTTAGGAATATACTTGTTCGCAAGATTTATCATTGTGCCCGATCCATTGTCGACAACTCTGCAGGTCTTGTCGGAAATCGCAGTAACCTGAAGAACATCATCCGAATCGTCAACGCTGATATCTAATGTGTATGTATCC
>JAZPXS010000304.1:0-4839 GCA_045543775.1 Clostridia bacterium | reverse complement strand
AGATTGATAATGTGAAAAGATACAAATGCAAAAAATGGTTTTTGGAAAAAATGTAAAAATTTATGTTGACATAGTGAAAAAGTTGTGTTATTATTATAAATTGCAGTTGTATCTTTTTTTGTAAAATTGCGATTGTGCAATATCCTGCCGGATTATTGCATATTTAAGGAAAATTTTGGTAATATTATTAGAAATTTCTAATTTTTACAATAAGTGTTACAGGGTTGCAAAAAATAATATGAGGTGATTATTTTGATGAAACGACCACATCCAATAATGCTTGGCAGAAATGAGAGAATGAGCTACTCAAAAGTAGAAGAAGTTCTCGAGATGCCAAACTTGATCGAGGTGCAGAAGAAGTCATATGATTGGTTCATCGAAAAGGGATTGAAAGAGGTACTGAGAGATGTATCTCCTATTTGTGATTTCTCGGGAAATCTTGTCCTGGAATTTGATGACTATTATCTTGACGAAAATCCCAAGTACTCGATTGAAGAATGTAAAGCGCGTGACGCTACATATTCCAAACCCCTTAAAATCAAGGTAAGACTTATCAATAAGGAAACCGGAGAGGTTAAGGAACAGGAAATTTTCATGGGCGAATTCCCGCTTATGACAGATTCCGGTACGTTTATCATCAATGGTGCAGAGCGTGTTATAGTAAGCCAGGTTGTTCGTTCCCCCGGTATTTACTTTGATATGCAGCATGACAAAATCGGTAAAGAGCTCTACAACGCTACCGTTATACCTAACCGTGGTGCTTGGCTTGAGTATGAGACCGATTCTAATGATGTGTTCTCCGTAAGAATAGACAGAACAAGAAAACTCCCCGTAACAATTCTTATCCGTGCACTCGGACTCAACAGAAATGAAGAAATACTGGAGCTCTTCGGCTATGATAACACTATCAATGTGACCTTGGAAAAGGATTCCACAACAAACAGCGAAGAAGCTCTCATTGAGATATACAAAAAGCTTCGTCCCGGCGAACCTCCCACGGTAGAGAGTGCTACCTCGCTTATAAACTCTCTTTTCTATGATCCCAAGAGATATGATATATCCAAGGTTGGCCGCTTCAAGTTCAACAGTAAGCTTGCAATTTCTTCAAGAATAAAGAACAGAACTCTTGCAAAGGACATAGCAGATCCCATGACGGGCGAAGTTATTGCCGAGGCAGGGGAATGTCTTACTGCAGAAAAGGCTCTTGAAATTGAAAAAGCAGGTGTTAATGAAGCATATGTCAATATCGATGGCAAGGAAGTTAAAATCTTCTCTAACGGTATGGTTGATATAAATGACTTTATAGACTTTGACATTTCCGATCTTGACATAGACGAGCTTGTGCGTTTTACCGTGCTAAGTGACATTCTTGACAGTAATGAATCCGAAGAGGATATCAGAAATGCTATCGAAGAACGCCGTGATGAGCTTATTCCCAAGCATATCATAAATGACGATATACTGGCATCCATAAACTACCACCTCGGTCTTCAGTACGGTATCGGTTCCACCGATGATATCGACCACTTAGGTAACAGAAGACTTCGTGCAGTAGGAGAGCTTTTGCAGAACCAGTTCAGAATAGGTCTTTCCAGACTGGAAAGAGTTGTAAGAGAAAGAATGACAATCCAGGATCTGGATTCCGTTACACCTCAGGCTCTTATCAATTCCAGACCTGTTGTAAGTGCTATAAAAGAATTCTTTGGTTCTTCACAGCTTTCTCAGTTTATGGATCAGACCAATCCTCTTGCAGAGCTTACTCACAAGAGAAGACTTTCCGCATTAGGCCCCGGCGGTCTTTCCAGAGAGAGAGCCGGCTTCGAGGTTCGAGACGTTCACCATTCTCACTACGGCAGAATGTGTCCTATCGAAACTCCTGAAGGTCCTAACATCGGTCTTATTAACTCACTTGCATCCTATGCAAAGATAAATGAATACGGCTTTATTGAGGCTCCTTACAGAAAGTTCAATAAGGAAACCCTCAAGGCAGAAGACGAAGTTGTATATATGACAGCGGATATTGAAGATAACTATATGGTTGCTCCCGCTTCCGAAAAACTCAAAGCAGACGGAAGCTTTGAGAACGAAAAGGTTATCGTAAGATACCGTGATGAATTTATTGAAGTTGATCCCTCGCAGGTTGACTTTATAGACGTATCTCCCAGACAGATTGTATCCGTAGCTACAGCTATGATTCCCTTCCTTGAGAATGACGATGCTGTCCGTGCACTTATGGGCTCCAACATGCAGCGTCAGGCGGTTCCGCTTTTAAAGACCGAGGCTCCTATTGTAGGTACCGGTATGGAATATAAGGCAGCCAAGGACTCCGGTGTGTGCGTTCTTGCTAAAGAAGACGGCGAAGTAATAAGTGTTGGTGCAGACGAAATAGTTATAAAGGGCAAGGGCGGTCATATCGAGACCTACAAGCTCATTAAGTTCCTCCGTTCCAACCAGAGCACCTGCATAAATCAGAGACCTATCGTAAAAAGCGGTGAAAAGGTTAAGAAGGGCGATATCATTGCCGACGGTCCCTCCACCGCAGACGGTGAAATAGCTCTCGGTAAGAACATTCTCATAGGCTTTATGACATGGGAAGGTTACAACTACGAGGATGCTATCCTTATTAACGAAAGACTTGTCAAGGAAGATGTATTCACATCTATCCATATAGAAGAATATGAGTGTGAAGCCAGAGACACCAAATTGGGTGCGGAAGAAATCACACGAGACATCTCCAATGTCGGTGAAGACGCACTTAAGGATATCGACGAAAGAGGTATCATAAGAATCGGTGCGGAAGTAAGAGCAGGGGATATCCTTGTAGGTAAGGTTACTCCCAAGGGTGAAACCGAGCTCTCCGCAGAAGAAAGACTCCTGCGTGCGATATTCGGCGAAAAGGCAAGAGATGTAAGAGATACTTCCCTCCGTGTTCCTCACGGTGAGGCAGGTATCGTAGTAGATGTTAAGATATTCACCCGTGAAAACGGCGACGAGCTCTCTCCCGGTGTTAATCAGCTTGTAAGAGTATATATTGCTCAGAAGCGTAAGATTTCCGTCGGTGATAAGATGGCGGGCCGTCACGGTAACAAGGGTGTTATTTCCAGAATTCTTCCGGAAGAAGATATGCCCTTCCTCCCCGACGGTACACCTCTTCAGATTGTACTTAACCCCTTGGGCGTACCTTCCCGAATGAACATCGGTCAGGTGCTCGAAGTACATCTTGGTTATGCCGCAAAAGCATTGGGCTGGAAGATTGCAACACCGGTATTTGACGGTGCTACCGAGGCAGATATCTGCAAAGCACTGGAAATGGCAGGCAAGAGTGTAGACGGTAAGACAGTACTCTACGACGGAAGAACCGGCGAACCCTTTGACGGTCCCGTTACAGTAGGTTATATGTACTACTTAAAGCTCCACCACCTTGTTGATGACAAGATTCACGCAAGAAGTACAGGTCCTTACTCACTGGTTACTCAGCAGCCTCTGGGCGGTAAAGCACAGTTCGGCGGTCAGAGATTCGGTGAGATGGAAGTTTGGGCACTGGAAGCATACGGTGCTGCATATACCCTTCAGGAAATCCTCACAGTTAAGTCTGATGATGTTGTAGGACGTGTTAAGACTTACGAAAGCATCGTTAAGGGCGAAACAATACCCAAGCCGGGTGTTCCTGAGTCCTTCAAGGTTCTCATTAAGGAACTTCAGTCTCTTGGTCTTGATGTCAAGGTTCTTGACGAAAATGATGAGGAAATTATTCTCAAGGAATCCCTTGATGACGAAGGATTCAAGTTCAACTTTGACCAGGGTGATGACTTCTATGAAATGGCTGATCCTATCGATGAGCCTCTGGAAGACCCCGAGGAAGAGGACGAGGATGATCTCTTTGACGACTTTATGAAAAATCTTGTAAGCGGCGAAGAGTTTTCCGATGACCTCGATGATATACAGGATGCTCCCGAGACAGAAATACTGGAACTTGATATGGCAGGTCTTGACATTGACCTTGAAGCCGACCTCGGTGCCATTGACAGCAGTATCGATGATCTCGACGGCGATAACTAAGAAAGGAGATTAGCTATGTCAGAAACTATGATTGAAGAAAAGAGCTTTAGTGCCATCAAAATCGGTTTGGCTTCTCCGGAAAAGATTAGAGAATGGTCTCACGGTGAGATAAAGAAACCCGAGACAATCAACTACAGAACACTCAAACCCGAGCGTGACGGACTTTTTTGTGAAAGAATTTTCGGACCTACAAAGGACTGGGAATGTTTCTGCGGTAAGTACAAGAGAATCCGTTACAAGGGTATAGTCTGCGATAAGTGCGGAGTAGAGGTAACACGCGCCAAGGTAAGAAGAGAGCGTATGGGACACATCGAGCTTGCAGCACCTGTATCGCACATATGGTACTTCAAGGGTATTCCTAGCCGTATGGGACTTATCCTTGACATCAGTCCCAGAATACTTGAAAAGGTTCTTTACTTTGCATCCTACATTGTAATTGACGCAGGTAAAACAAACCTTGAAGAAAAGCAGATTTTATCTGAAAATGAATACAAGGAAGCAGTGGAAAAGTACGGTAAGGATGGCTTCAAAGCATCAATCGGTGCCGAAGCAATCAAGGAACTGCTTACTGCAATAGACCTTGATATTCTCTCCGCAGAGCTAAAATCAGAGTTGGATGATGCTCAGGGACAGAAGAAAGCAAGAATAGCAAAAAGACTGGAAGTTGTGGAATCCTTCAGACTTTCCGGCAACCGTCCCGAATGGATGATAATGGATGTTATTCCTGTTATTCCTCCCGAAATCCGTCCTATGGTACAGCTCGACGGCGGAAGATTTGCT
>JAZPXS010000303.1:0-5266 GCA_045543775.1 Clostridia bacterium | reverse complement strand
GGAGAATAGACAGAAAAGTTTTAATTACAAGAGGACTTCGTTTAACGCTAAATGAATTTACCATTTTTATCCTCCCTAATTCTGAATTCTGTGGTCTATTACACTTCTTATCTTGCCGCCTCCGGAGCTTAGTTCAAAGCTGTCCTTATCTTGTTTTACAATGTTTACAATGCCTGTTTTATCTGTTAAGCACTCATTGATTTCAGGATAATTATTTTTAAGAATTTCAAGGGCATTAGATTCGGAATCAGCAAAATCAGGTTCAACGCAAATTGTCATTACACTTAATTTGTCATAGGATAAAACAACCTGCAACCATCCGTTATAATTCATTTTTTTCGCAAATACGGATTTGATGGTTTGATAATTTACATAATTAGTTGCAAATTTAAAAACATCACCAAATCTTCCAAGAAGTTCAAATCTTGGTGAAAGTCTTCCGCATTTACACGGTTCTTTTACAAACCTTCCAAGGTCACCTATTTCGTATCGCTTGATTGGTGTATTTTCCTGATTGATAGGTGTCCAAACAAGTCTGCCAACCTCACCGGCTGCTACCGGCTCATCTTTATCAAGCTTTAATATTTCAAGGTATTTGCTTGGAGCAACGTGATGAATACTTCCCTCGCAATACTCACAGGCATACCCCATAGAGCCGATTTCGTTGCAACCATATGTAATGGACGCAATTCTTTTTACATTAAATGTCTTTTTAATATATTCTGCCTGTGCAGGATCAAAATGCTCTCCGCCATAGAGTATAAGGTCAATACCACCGTAATTCTTAAGCGTTTCTTCCTGCTCGGAAAACAGTCTCAAAAGGTAAGTAGGCATTCCCATCAGAACATTTACCTTGCTCTCTACAATTTCGTTTGCCACACGTTCCATATCCATAACTGCCGTCATAGGAAGCTGGATTATTTCAGCACTTTTCAGAGCTTCATATATACTTATAAAGCCCCCATATAATTCGCCTGAGTAGAACAAATTCATACAAATATCCTTTTTAGGATTAACACCTGCTGCTATTATAAAGCGACCGGTTTCTTTATATGTAACTTCGGCATCAGCATATGTGTGAAGTGCATATTTTGCTTTTCCGCTGCTGCCACCGCTTTTTAAAACAAGATAGCCCTCATTTTCAATTTCTCTCTCGGCAGGGAATTCATCTTTTTTAAGCACGGGAGTACCGTCATCAAAAGGTTTATGCATCTTGTCGCTCATCTCGCTAAGTGACATAGTTCCTGCAGGTAATCCGTGATTTATAAAACTAACCCTTTTAAGATAGCGTGTCATAGCATAAACACCATCGTGAGGCTCTCCTGTATAGCCGCCCATCATAAGTCCGGGTTCTGTTATACGATTAACACCGCCGGCAAGCAAAAGGTTTGTAAGCGGAACAATTTCATCTGTACCGCACGCAAGACCAACACTCTGAAGATATGAACGGAACGGTCTGAGCACACCGACAAGCTCACATCTTTTAATTCCTTTAACAATAACCGTGCGATAAAGCGGCGATGCACAAAGCTCATTATCAAACTTTACAAAAATACGGCAACCGTTTCCGTTTAAGAGTTTTGCATCTCCCATAATTCCTTCAAGATAGCACATTTTAGTTTGTGCCGTTAGTTCAGCCTTTTCAGGCTCTGTCATAGGATGGAGAGGATATGTATCCGATACTTTTTGAAGTTCGTTATAAAATTCTTCTGCAAAACGCAGAAGCTTTTCCTTTGAATCTGTTTCATAGTACACAATCTGAGGTGCACTGCAGGCCTGCTGATCGTTTACACATACATCATGAGCAAGTGCCTCAAGCTTTTCTCTTGTACATCCTTTTTCCGTAAAGTAACTAAAGCTTATTCTGTTACCCCATTCAACAATATTAACGCCTTTGGGTGCAAGCTCTCTGACTCCTGAAACAGCCCCATCAGAACCCCATACAGCAACTGTATTACACAATCCAAAAAGCTCGGTTAAAAGTTCCTTATCCTTTGATGAGAGAGGGAACACATAAAAATACGGGCATAAGCTCTCATCTTCTGCACAAAGCTTTTCAATCATCTTCATTGCGACCTTGTGCGCTCCTGATGCCGTTTTAATAACATTTATATTTCCTGTTAAAAGTCCTTCCACAGAACTGAAAAACGGGAGCATTGCATCATTTGAGCTTGTAACATGCCCTAAAACACCAACGGGCATCCAGCCCTCGAACTGTTCTTCGCGGCTTGTCTGACGTGAAATTTCAAAAGGCAGTCCGCCAAGCTCTCTGTTTATCTTTTTATAAAGCTCTTTTTCAGATAAAACAGCAAGAGAATCTTTTTTTATCTGCATTGCCTCATCTTTTGAAAAGCCGAGTTCCATAAGCTCAGGAACCAGAAACTCTTTATCTTCTGCCACGAAATGACCGAGCTTATCAAGGCTCGAAATAACTTTTCTAATATCTAAAATATCGTTTGAAAGGTCTGTTATTATCTGTTCATTTATTCCATCCAAACAATTTTCTTTTTCAATGTTAACTTTTTTACCTCTTATAATAAATTCCATAACCATCTTCACCTCTATCTTTTCAAAAGTTCGCTTGCTTTTATTGCACAGCTTTTTGTTGCACTTGTTCCGGCTCTTCCAAGAATCTCCATATACGGTGTTTTTATACCGCATCCGCATTCCTCTGCATCATGAAGCACCGCCATATCGCCCATAAGAACCGATACCGCAGGTACACTCATAAGGTGAGGAGTAATGAAGTTGGCAAAACCGGGAGTGCCATTAGGCAATGGCTTGAGATTTTCAACATCACGGATAATCATTCTGCTATATACAGGGATGTGGAAATGATGGTTTTTACACTCAAAGTAAGGAACAGAATGTTCTGTTGAGCCATATCCATCACGGCAATTCTGCTGAGGGATTCCAAGCATTTCTTCCACAAGTGCATAAAGCTCTCTTTTCTGAATTTGCTTGTCGGCGTATCCTTTCCAACCTCCGCCAAGCAATGTCATTGACTTTGTATTAAGTTTTAAAGGTCTGTGTCCTGTGTCTTTCATTTGTTTTACTGTAAAATACAGAAATGACGGAAAACCAAAAATTCTGACAGGCTTACCTTGTCTTTCATATTCTTCTAAAGCTGCTATTGTTCCGTATACATCAAAATCGTGTCCCTGACCATTATAGCGAAGGGCAAAGAAAGTATCATTTACGGGAGCATAGCTCAAAAGTCCAAGGTCTGTTTTTGCAGTACCTAAATCCTTGCTGACCTCTGCAGGTTCATATGTAAAGAGAAGATAATTTGTAAGTTCGTCAGAAAGAAATCCATAATAGCGAAATTCGTTCTCTATCATAGAATTTCCGAAATCGAAGCTGTCCTTATCAAAAAACATCTGGCTTTTCTGTCCGCCTGTGCCTGAGCTTGTTGCATGTTCTGTAATTGTTTCAAAGGGAACAGAAAGAACCTCATATTGTTTAAAGAAGTTTGCATGTATAGGTGGGATTTTTTCTAAATCCTTTTCTGTTTTCAAATCCTCAACCTTAAAGCCTGCATCGTCACACAAATTTCTGAAAAATTCACAATTTTCAATATGATGCGACAAACATTCTCTCATAGCATCCAAAAAAAGTTCCGATGAATTTTTCTGGTCGTAAACATCTTCAATTTTTAAAAGTCCATGTCTTGCAGTCATAAATATCACCTCGTTATTTTTATACTTTTTAAATGATTATCTAATTTTATTTTTAATGCGATTCCAGAGCAAAATCGTACCATAACAAAGAACCCCGACTACAACAGACATTGCTGTGCAGAATCCGGCTGATAAGGGCAGATATGCCGCAGTTGCCGTAATACAACAAAAGTAGAACGGATGTATTGCATAATACGGTGTATTATTCCGACAAAATTGCATTATAAACTTGTGCGCGGTTTTGTTTCCTGCTATCATATTCCGAAGTGCATACAACAGACCGGCAAGCAGGAGTACGCTTGATGCATTTGCAAATGCACGCAAAACACCCGGATACACGTAGCCCATATCCGAATAGGTGTATAATGCCGAAAGCTCGGTATGTGTTGTAATTGCGTACACAAAATAGCCAATCACAATCAAGGAAAGAGGAATAGCCAAAATGCCGTATAGTTTGCCTTTATTTTTAGTGCGACGCAACAACTTGCCGAAGCTCACACCAAGCAAGGCATGCGGCAGTAAGGAAATAAAGGTTAAGGAAACCGCATCTCTGCCGCCTACAAATGTCATAAGTATATAGTCAATTATTTTATTTCCCGTTGTTTTGTCATTCATATAAAGAAACGGACTGATAACAAAAAGCAATACTCCCAATCCTGCATACCCAAACATCGGCAATCTTAATTTTCGCAGTAGTGCTATTACAAGGTAGCACATCCCTGCAATAAAGAATACATTTATGTATGTTAGCATAACAGGAACGCGCATCATGGTTTCTTCCCATGCAGGTGTGAGTCCTGCTGCCATGCGGAAAAACTGACTTAAAACCATAGGCAATGCAAGCGAAAGTGCATTCCATAAAAATTCCATTATAATAAGCTTTACACCATACAGAGCAAGTGCTTTATCACTTTTTCCCGAAAATGCAGTACCGACACCCAATACAAACATAAAAATTGCTGCGCCGGTCATCGTTGCAATGATATAAATGATTTCATACGGTGCCACAATCGTATTGGGACCACCCAGCATCTGGAATGCATGGATAAATAAAATCATAGGGACAAACAAGCCTTTCATATAATCAAGCTCCACTTGTCTGCCTGTATTTATATCTGTTTTTGCAAACATCTCACAACCCCCTTGTCGTCTTTATGAATGCTTCCTGATTTTATCAGTCAGTTGTTGCATATACAGTTACATCTACATCATATATTTCACAAATTGTATAGAAAACATAATCATTTACACCATTTTTGTGATACTGTTCCATCTGATGATCGACAACCTTAACCATATCGTCATAGTCTTCTACAATAAGGTTTTCATAATCTTCCCACCATCTGCCGACTAAAATAACATATTCATCTTTTTCCTCTTTGGTCATATTGAGCCAGTCTTCAGTTTCCTGAGCTAAAACATATTCCATTTCTTCATACGAAAGGGGAACAACATCGCCTTTTCCGTCAGCATTAACACCTTCAGGTGCTTCACCAATACCATCTTCCGCTAAGCCGAGACCTTCGCCTTTGCCGTCATCACCGGTTCCGCCGGGTTCTCCGCCTTTACCTTCGCCCTGATGATTT
>JAZPXS010000302.1:0-7076 GCA_045543775.1 Clostridia bacterium | reverse complement strand
CTTATGACAGAAAGGGAGGAGCAGGAGGCAACGGCTGTAAATATGCTTTCTGCCAAGGGATTTGAACATGCTATGGTGTATATAACAGATGAAAATGTGACAGTTAATATAAGGCAAAAGGGCATAAGCAGAAGTGATACTGCGAAAATTGTTGACATAATTTATGAGGTAACAAAAAATAATAATATAAAAATAGTTGAAGTTGAGTAATTTTTGTGTTATAATAATCTAAACTAGCGAAAGTCAGGAGGTATTCTTATGGACGAAACCAAGGAAATCGTAAACAGCAGTATCAAGATATCCGACGAAGTTATTGAGACAATTGCTTCGGTAGCTGTTTCCGAAATAGAAGGTGTAAGCAGTATGGGAACAGGCTTTGTGGACGGTATTGCCCGCCGCATTGCTAAAAAGTCCATGTCTGCAGGTATCAAAGCCAATGTAACCGACAATACGGTTGGCGTAGATATAAGCATAGTGGTTAAATATGGTGTGAGAATTCCTGAGGTTGCCTGGAATGTTCAGGATGCTGTCAAGAAGGAAATAGAGCTTATGACAGGCCTTACCGTGGAAAAGGTAAATGTCAAGGTTGTGGGAATTGATATCCCCGACGAAGATAACAAAGAGAACACTGAAAACACAACAGAGGAAGAAGAATGATAAAAAAGTCCCGTTGTGTCCGACGGGACTTTTTAAATTTTGTGTTTGACCGGAGGAAAATATGAGCAGAAATTCCGCGCGTGACAGCGCATTCAAAATTATATTTCAGGTTCCGTTTCATACTGATAGTGATGTGGAACTGACTTTTTCCAATTACAGTGAGTCTGAAGACTATGCCAAGCTTACAGAAAAGGACATAGAATATGTCAAAACTTGTGTAAACGGTTGTTTTGACAATCTTGAATATATAGACTCCAAGGTTAGCTCATCACTAAAAAACTGGACAATAGACAGACTCTCAAAAGTCAATCTTGCAATTCTGAGATTGTCCCTTTGTGAGATGGAGTATGCCGATGTGCCTTTTCAGGTTTCTATAAATGAGGCAGTTGAGCTTGCCAAAAAATACAGTGATGATGAGGCACCTGCATTTATAAACGGCGTACTTGCCGATATTGTTAAATGATATGAAAATCATAACGGTAGGAGAAATAAACAGATATATAAAACGCTCTCTGGAATCGGACAGCCTTTTGCAGAGTGTGTGTATCAGAGGCGAGCTTTCAAACTTCAAGCATCACTATTCTGGACATATGTATATGTCGTTAAAGGACGATACCGGAGCAATAAAGGCGGTTATGTTCCGTCAGAGTGCAATGACACTCAAATTCACTCCAAAGGACGGAATGAGTGTTCTTGCCGTGGGACGCATCGGTGTTTATGAAAGAGACGGAGTGTATCAGCTATATATAGATACTATGATACCCGACGGAATAGGTCAGCTTTATGCGGCATACGAACAGCTCAAAGCCGAGCTTGAAGCAAAGGGATATTTTGATTCATCCCACAAAAAGCCGATTCCCCGATATCCAAGGGTTATAGGTGTTGTAACGGCATCTACCGGAGCAGCAGTAAGGGATATAATAAATGTAATAACCCGAAGATACCCTCTCTGTGACATAAGGATATATCCTGCACTTGTTCAGGGTGCAGGTGCCGCACAGTCCATATGCGAGGGGATAGAGTATTTTAATGAGATTGACGGTGCCGATGTACTCATAGTAGGCAGAGGCGGAGGCTCCATAGAGGATTTGTGGGCGTTTAATGAGAGAATTGTTGCCAAGGCGGTATATGATTCCAAAATTCCCGTAATATCCGCCGTGGGACACGAAACCGACTTTACAATCATTGATTTCGTGGCAGATTTGAGGGCTCCTACACCGTCTGCTGCAGCAGAGCTTGCAACACCCGATATGTCCGAAATTTATGCTTTTTTGAAAAGCAGCGGTTCAAGACTTATACGCTCGCTTTCAAACCTTGCGGATAAGAAAAGGAAGGAGCTTATGGTTTGTCTTTCATCTCCTGTTATGAAAAACCCAATGGCTCTTATTGAACGCAGGATGCAAATGGCAGATGATGCTTTGAATTCACTTGCAGAGGCGTATGCAAAGAATTTGGAGAAGAAATTCATTGCTCTTAACGAGTGTTCCTACAAGCTTGGAGCACTAAACCCAATAAATGTTCTGGGCAGAGGATATGCTGCGGTTCGCATTGGAGACAAACTGGTAAAGAAAACATCCGATGTTAATAAAGATGACGAAATCACAGTTACCGTAACAGACGGTGATATAAACTGTATTGTCAGATAAACCGGGAGGAAATATGGCACAGAAAAAGAAAACCTTTGAAGAAAATTTGTCAGAGCTTGAAGCTATAATTGCGGAGCTTGAAAGCGGCAACGCACCTCTCGACAAATGCATCAGTATGTTTGAAGACGGAGTTAAGCTTTCTGACGAATGTATAAAGATGATTGACCAAGCACAACAGAAAATAACAATTCTGACTCAAAAAGGGGAAACGGACTACAAATCCGCAGACACAGACAATGAATAATTTTTATGATGAATACAAAAAAAGAATAGGCGAGATAGATGAGTATATGCACTCTTGCCTGGATAAATTTTCCGATTGCGAAGATGAGCTTTTTGATGCTATGAATTATGCGGTTTTCAATGGCGGCAAGAGACTTCGCTCCATTCTTTGTATGGAGATATGCCGTATGCTTACAGGTCAGTGTGAAAAAGCACTCCCCTTTGCTTCGGCAATAGAATTCATTCACGCTTTTTCACTGGTACACGATGACCTTCCGTGTATGGATAACGCAGATTTAAGAAGAGGTCAGCCAAGCTGCCACAAAAAGTACGGCGAGGCGATGGCACTGCTAGCAGGAGACGCACTTCTCAATACTGCTTTTGAGGTTATGACAGATGCCTGCGAAGATATGAATCCCGATAGTATCAAGGCGATGAAAGCGGTAGGAAAAGCCGCAGGAAGCCACGGTATGATAAACGGTCAGGTAAGAGATATGGCGATAATGGGCAAGACTTCCGTATCCGAGGAAACTCTTATAAGACTTATAGAGCACAAAACAATGGCACTCATAATGTCGGGTGTTGAGGCAGGCTGCTTTGTTGCTTCATCTTCGGAGGATACCCGAAAAGAGCTTGTGGAATTTGCCTACAATCTTGGAGTGGCATTCCAGATAAGGGACGATTTTGAAGATGAAGAAGAGGATATGGAAGCATTCCAGAACAGCCCGAACTTCATAAACTCTCTCGGACGGGAAACCGCACGAGAAAGAATGAATGAATATGTAGCCAAGGCTGTGCAAATTATAGATAAATATGAAAATAATCAGTTTATAAAAGGACTTCTTGGTTATCTTTTTGATAAATAAAGATTTTTATAGTTTAATACGGTGGTGCAGTATCCTAGTCAGGACTGTCAACTTCTAAGGTGGGCCTAAAAATCCATTAAAGGGCATATCGATGAAGTTCCTTGTGTTTGCTTCTTACGCCCAGTCTGGGGCAGATGCTGGGAGTTAAGGTTTAAGGGCTGCCCGCAATGGCATGCGGGAGGAGACCCTTTTACCGTGGAGACCGGAATTCGTGATTTTTGGGTGCGGAGTATATTCATATTTGCTTTGCAAAGCCGAATATATATCCTCATCCATGCCGAAAGGTGTTTTTTCTTATGAAAAAGCTAAGTTACGGTTCAGGATAAAACCTGCTATGCGGTGTGGGTAACAAACATGCTGTGAGCAGTGTAGCCTGCCTTGAGTGGCTATGGTGGATGAAAGTTCACATTCCCGTGCAATGGCCGTTGCATAGGAGTTATTGCTTCTGAAACCATATCTGCAAAAGAGGCTAAGAGTTGATTTGACTGTGAGGAAAACTCCTAGGCTGTTTTAGATAGGGGATTGCAGTACGGACTAAGTGGTAATTCAGCAACCCTGACGGCGACGCAGGGAACCGGGTTTTAAATGGGAACGGCCGTTTCGGCGACGATTCGGTAGCTCGGTGGGAAATCCGGCTGAACCTAAGCCGTAAATTTTACTCTGTCTATTACCACCGTTTATTTTATAAAAAGTTACAGGTAGATAAATTATGAAGAAAAGAAATCTCTGGCCCGTCAAAATTACAATAGCAGCATTTTTTATATCCGTTGTTATGGCAGTTGTCACAAACGGTTTTATTGCGGATGTCAATATTTTTGTGGCACTTTCCGTTTTGCTTGTTGTAATTCTGATGGGTATAGTTTTTGATATCATAGGTATTGCCTTTACCGTAGCGGATGAGACACCTTTCCATTCCCGTTCAACAAAGGGCTACAAGGGAAGCCGTGAGGCGATAAAGCTCATAAGAAGTGCCGACAAGGTTTCCAGTTTCTGTAATGATGTAATAGGCGATATTGCAGGTGTTCTGTCCGGCGGTCTCGGTGCTGCCATTGCAGCAACACTTTATCAGAATTTCAGCTTTATTCCGGCTACCGTTATCAGTATGGTTGTAACGGCACTTGTTGCGTCTATGACAGTTGGCGGTAAGGCGCTTGGTAAGGGAATAGCTATTGGTCAGAGTCAGAATATTGTAGAAAAGATATCGGTAATTATTTACTATTTAACAAATATAACACGTATTTTTACTATTCGAAAGAAGGATAGATAGTATGTCCCTGCTCCGGAAAATCTCTTCGTCCGAAGATGTAAAAAAATTAAATAAAAAGGAAACAGGACTTCTCTGTGCTGAAATCCGCAGCTTTCTTATAGAAAATGTTATGAACTGCGGCGGTCACTTAGCTTCTAACCTTGGTGTGGTGGAGCTTATTGTGGAGCTTTTGAGAGAGTTCGATTTTCCAAAGGATAAGCTTATTTTTGATGTTGGGCACCAGTGCTATGTGTACAAGATGCTTACAGGAAGATTGCAGGGCTTTTCTGCATTAAGACATCTTGGCGGCATTTCCGGCTTTCCAAGAACCTCGGAAAGTGAGTACGATGCATTTGATGTAGGACACGCAGGAACATCTGTTTCTGTTGCAAGCGGTATGGCAAGAGCGAGGGACCTCTCAGGGGAAAAGGAGCACATTATAGCCTTTGTAGGTGACGGTGCCCTTGCAAACGGAATGAATTTTGAGGCACTAAACGATATTGGACAAAGAAAAACAAAAGTTATAATAATACTAAACGACAATGAAATGTCAATAGATAAGAATGTTGGAGGGCTTTCTGCCCACCTCACCAAGCTTCGTTTTACACCCAGATATATTAATACCAAGAGCAGTGTTCAGGGATTTTTATCAAGATTCGGCGGAGCGGGAAAGGGTATGGTAAAGCTTATCCATGGAGCAAAGGACAAGCTGAAATATGCTGCAATTTCGGCACCGCTTTTTGAACAGCTCGGACTCACATATATGGGAATTATAGACGGAAACAACAGTGATGAGGTTGCAGAAGCATTAAAGAGGGCAAAGTCAACAGACGGTCCTGTTGTCATTCATGTTTTTACAAAAAAAGGTCTTGGCTATGAGGATGCAGAAAACAATCCCAGTAAGTTTCATGGCGTGAGCAGTAATACTTCCAGAATATCTCCGAAGGATATAAGCTATGACAAGGCATTTTCGTCTTTCGTAAAGACAATAGGAGACAACAACCCCAAAACAGTGACCATTACTGCGGCAATGGCTTCCGGATGCGGACTTATGGAGTTTGCAGAGTGTTATCCGGATAGGTTCTTTGATGTGGGAATTGCCGAAGAACACGCAGTCACTATGGCTGCCGGTATGGCAAAGGGCGGTCTCACCCCTGTGGTATGTCTGTATTCCACATTTTTGCAGAGGTCATATGACCAGATTGTGCATGATGTATGTCTGCAGAATCTCCATGTGGTATTTGCCATAGGCCATGCGGGACTTACCGGAGAGGATGGGGAAACTCACCAGGGACTTCTTGATTTGTCAATGCTTACCCACATCCCCAATATGACGGTTCTGGCACCGTCCACTTATGAGGAATTAAAGGTTATGATGGACTATGCGGTAAATGAGCACAATGGTCCCATAGCTGTACGTTATCCCAAGGCGGCTGTCAGCTTTCGGAGTCAGGAGGATATATCTCCTGTAAATCCCGAAAAAATTACAGATGGCAATGATGTTCTTATTCTTTCAGCGGGAAGGATGGCAGAGACCGCCATTTATGCATCTAAGCTTCTTGCTTATGACGGTATATCGGCATCTGTGATAAATTTAAGGTGTATAAAACCGCTTAATTTGGATTATATCGAGAGAGAATCGACAGGAAAGAAGCTTGTTGTTACCATTGAAGATAACATAACCGCAGGCGGTATGGGACAATATGTATTGTCACAACTTAATACCCGGGCAAGAACTATGATGCTTGGCTTTGATACCTGCTTTGTTCCCCACGGCAAGCAGGACGAGCTTTTCAAAATATACGGTCTTGATGCGGATTCGGTATATAACAGAATTAAAACTTTTTACAAAGGAATGACTTTATAATTATGGTAGGACGCTTGGATGTGGAGCTTGTCAACCGTGGACTTGTGGAAAGCCGTGAAAAGGGCAGAGCTCTTATTATGGCAGGTGCAGTGTATATAGACGGGCAGAAAGCCTTTAAAGCCGGGGACAAGGTTAAAGAAGGACAAAACATAGAGATACGGGGCGGCGGACTTAAGTATGTGAGCCGCGGAGGTCTTAAACTTGAAAAGGCTATCGAGGTTTTTCCCATAAATCTCACAGATAAGTTCTGTGCCGACATAGGTGCCTCCACAGGAGGATTTACAGATTGTATGCTCCAAAACGGTGCCGCAGGCGTATATGCTGTGGATGTTGGCTACGGTCAGCTTGCATGGAAGCTCAGAAGTGATGAAAGAGTAGTGAATTTAGAGAGAACAAACATCAGGCATCTGGACTTTAATCTTATCGAAAATGAAGTGCAGTTTGCCTCCATAGATGTGTCCTTTATATCATTAAAGCTGGTACTTCCCGTTGTTTATGAGCTTATCTGTGACGGCGGAGAGGTGGTTGCACTCATTAAACCCCAGTTTGAAGCCGGCAGAGAGGAAGTTGGC
>JAZPXS010000301.1:0-1966 GCA_045543775.1 Clostridia bacterium | reverse complement strand
TCTTTGGACCTATAACTCCAAAAATTCCCGCCTCAATCTTACAGCTCCATCCTGATGTGACAGTAATATATTCTAAAAACTAAAGGCAGTGGCGACATACTTGTTGCCACTGCTTTTAATTTGTGATATAATAACTTTAAGGCATTAAACAAAAAAACAAGAATACACTTTAGTGTATAGGAGAATATGTATGGATAAAGAAAGAGAAATAAAATATCTTAATCAGCTCGCAAGGTCTTATCCAAATAGGAGAGCGGCATTAAGTGAAATCATAAATTTAAATGCTATTTTAAACCTTCCTAAAGGAACAGAGCATTTTATGAGCGACCTTCACGGCGAACATGAGGCATTTTCACATATTCGGCGTAATGCGTCGGGTGTAATAAGAAAAAAGGTTGACGCCCTGTTTTCAAATACACTTACTCAGTCAGAAAGGGCAGAATTGTCTACCCTTATATATTATCCGGAGGAAAAACTGGACCGTATGTCTGCAAAAAAGAATATAGAAGATGACTGGTATAAAATAACTCTCGGAAGACTTTTAAGTGTAAGCAGGCTTGTAAGCAGCAAGTATACACGCTCAAAGGTGCGTAAGCATCTTGCACGTACGGCTAAGGGGTATGATTATATTATCGACGAGCTTTTAAACCTTGATTTTGACACGGTGAACAAGGGTCAGTATTACGATAACATTTTAAACACTATAATTGAAATAGGCTCGGCTGAGGAATTTATTGTTTCGCTTTGCTCGGCTATAAAAAGTATGGTTATAGACCACCTGCATATTGTAGGGGATGTGTTTGACAGAGGCGCAAGGGCAGATCTTATTATTGACCGCCTTATGAAAGAAAATTCAATTGACATCCAATGGGGAAATCACGATGTTCTTTGGATGGGTGCAGCGGCAGGCTCGAGAGTGTGTATAGCAACTGTGCTTAATAACTCTATTACATATAAAAACCTTGATGTTGTGGAAATAGGCTATGGAATATCCTTAAGACCTCTTTCTTTGTTTGCAAACAGAATATATGCAAATTCGGATGTATCAAATTATATGCCAAAGGGAAAATCTGAAGGAGATATTTTCATTAATGACGATGACAAGCTTGTAGCAAGAATGCATAAGGCAATAAGTATTATACAGTTCAAGCTTGAGGGACAGACTGTTTTAAGAAATCCGGACTATGGTATGCAAGACAGACTTCTTCTTGATAAAATAGACAGAGAAAAGGGAACTATAACAATAGATGGGAAAGAATATCCGTTAAAGGATACAGATTTACCAACTGTAGATCCTCATAATCCCTATGAGCTTACAGATGGCGAGAAAGAGCTTATGCACTATCTTAAGAATGCATTTATTCGTTCAGAAAAGCTCCAGAGCCACGCAAGATTTTTATACGAAAAAGGTGAGATTTATACTGTTTTCAATAAAAATCTGCTGTTTCACGGTTGTATTCCTCTCAATGAAGACGGCAGCTTTATGGAATTCCCGCTTGCACAGGGCAAGTCGGGCAAAGAGTTTATGGATTTCTGCGACAAGGCGGCAAGAAAGGGATATTTTTCAAGAGAGGGAAGTATTGCAAAAACATTTGGTAAGGACTTTTTGTGGTTCCTGTGGTGCGGAAAAGATTCACCGCTTTGTGCAAGAAAGAAAATTGCAACCTTTGAAAGAACCTTGATTGACGACCCATCAACATGGGAAGAACCTAAAAATGCATACTACCGTTGCTGGAATAATGAGAAAATTGCAGAAAAGATATTGGCTGAATTTTCTCTTGGAGGAGAACACTCTCACATTATAAACGGACATATTCCTGTTCAGTATAAAAAGGGAGAAGAACCTGTAAAGGCAAATGGAAAGCTTATTTTAATTGACGGTGGATTTTGCCGTGCATATCAACAGACAACGGGAATAGCAGGATATACTCTGATTTATAATGCAGAGGATATGAGAATTTCTGCA
>JAZPXS010000300.1:0-4444 GCA_045543775.1 Clostridia bacterium | reverse complement strand
ACGCCGCCCATTACGCAGGGAGGAATAGAGTTAACAAATGCAACAAAAGGAGCTACGAAGGATACGAGAATCGCAAGAATTGCAGTTGTCATAATTGTGTATACGGAAGCACAGCCTGAGATAGCAACACAACCAACAGATTCACCGTATGTTGTATTGGGACATCCGCCGTAGAACGCACCGAACATAGAACCTACGCCGTCACCGAGGAGTGTTCTGGAAAGACCGGGGTCTTCAAGAAGATCCTTTTCAATGATGGAGGAAATGTTCTTGTGGTCAGCAACGTGTTCTGCAAATACTACGAATGCTACAGGAACATATGCCGCTGCAACAGTTGCAAGATAAGTTGCATCTACAGACTTAAAGCCGCCAAGAGCATTGATAAATGTGAATGTGGGAAGCTTTACAAATGTGCTGATACCAACGCCATCTGCCACGAGTTCCTCGAAAGCACCAAATTTGATAATCTGCATTGCTTCGATTCCCGCAATATCACCGATAACAGTGAATACAACGGAAAGTGCATAACCAGAGAGGATACCGATAATAAAGGGTATCATCTTTGCCATCTTCTTGCCGAATGTTGCACAAACCGCAACAATAATAAGTGTAAAGATACCAACTGCAATAGTTGCATATGGAATGTCACGTGCCACTAAATCGCCCGTACCCTTGCTGAGATCGCCCACAGCACTTCCTGCAAGAGAAAGACCGATAAGAGCAACTGTCGGACCGATAACAACTGTAGGCATAAGTTTATTAAGCCAGCCCACACCGACTAATTTTACAACAAGTGCTATTGCTACATAAACAAGACCTGCAAGGAATGCACCGATGATAAGACCTGCATATCCTACAGCTACTGTCGCAGCTCCTGTAAATGCCATAGCCATCGAACCAAGGAACGCGAAGGATGAACCGAGAAATACCGGGCTCTTGAACTTTGTGAAAAGTAAATACACGAGAGTACCGACACCTGCACCGAAAAGTGCTGCAGCAGGTTCCATCTGCATTGCTTCGTCAGCAATGTTGTTGTTAATAATAACAGGAACAACAAGTGTTGCTGTCATTATCGCCAAAAGCTGCTGAATGGCAAACACGAGATTTGCACCAAACTTTGGCTTATCGCCTATTCCGTAAACTAACTTCATTTTAGTTTACCTCCTTTTTATTTATAATCACGCCTGCATGACAGGCATTATTATATTCGCCGCTGCATAAAAAAAGATGCCCATAAAAAGGCATCAGTAAGAATTTCACATTCTGTTGGTTTTGCTGTGAAACAAAGCTCTGCCTTTTTTGAATGGTGTTTTCTTTATCTTCGAGAATTATATCACAAGTTGTCGTAGTTTGTCAATAGAATTTTCACAATATGTTGGGGTTTAAATATAAAAATCCAACCGTATGTTACGGCTGGATTCAATGTTTTTTTATTCCTTCGCGTTTTCCCTGAATATGTATAATGGATAAAACCGCCACCGGATATGCAAACGCTCCAATGTCAAATCTCTGCAAAAGCCATGAAATCATTGATACAATTGTAAAAACAGACATGCCGACAAGAAAAAACATTGAGAAGAAGTTGAAAACCCCAGTTGAACACATATCGTTTTTGAGTTGAATCCACAACACGAATTTGACACCAAGCCACACAATGGCACAAACAAAAGCACTCTCTGCGTAAAAAGGCAGCATTTCATGAAAGCTTCTGTCCGATGTAAAACAATCATACAGAATCAAAAGCAAAGAGTATATGCAGGTTCCGCACAGTATGTATTTAAAGTTGCTGTAAAGTCTTTTTAACAACAATGTAGTTTTAGTCATTTTTGTTCTCCTTATCAATACTTAATCACCGAATTTATAACACAATAAATGCGGTTCGCCGCGATATTCAAATTCAAAACCATTCAGCTTTTCATGTGAATCATTATATGATTTACTGACTATTAAAACACTTTTTTGAAACGGAATGTTTCCGTGTTCAACCCAATAATATTTATCTAATTCATTTGTATAGTATAAGCTGGCTGAAATGGAACCGGTTGAACAAGATCTAACATTATACTGTTTGTTATTTTCGCCTCTGGTATAAATAGTTATTATACTATAATGTTCATCATAAACAACAAAATCAACAATATAATCATCCTTTTGCACAGTAAATAAGTAATTGTATTCATCATAGTACCCGGAAGCTTTTCGTTCTTCATCTAAATTGCTTCTATACCCATCAAATGTGACGCCGCAAGAACAAAACAAAAATATAATTGAAATTGAAATCAAAAAATGTATCCAGTATCTTTTCATATTATATAAATTTACTCTCCAATCAATTTAAAAAGTCCTTCTTCCGACACCCAGCCTACTATACCGCATTTCAGATAGTCTGCCCCATAGGTATTTGCATAATCGTAATATAAATATTTTTGGGTCTCAAGGTTTTTTATAAAGAATCCCAAAGTGGAATATCCAAAGCCCTCTTTGTTAGCAATTGTTCTTATAAATGCCATATACTTACCATCAGGCGAAATTACGGGATTTGAAACACAGTCTTCCAAAATCTCATACGTTCCGTTTTCAAGATCGTATAAAATCGAAAGATAATTTGCTTTATGCGGACGCCCACTTACCGGAAATTCAGGCATTGAACTTATGAGTAAGAATCGTAAATCAATCAATTGCTCAACCTTATAATGATATTCTGATATGCAGTCAGGCATTGTAATTTCGTAAAGCATACGGTTTTCATCGGGAGAACAAATATACAGTTTCCCACCGTCAAAATAATCACTCTCCGCAAACATAACCGCATCACTATTGTTCTTTGCAAAAATTCTTTCTGCGTGTGGTACATCTACCTTGTATTCGGGAGAATCTTCCGAAACATAAGAATATTGTGTTCCCCAGTTATCGCCTGACAGTATCCCTCCATCCATATAACTTTCATAGTATTCGCCCATCTCTTTAATTAGAGTTTCAACCTTTTTTCCATCGCGGTAAATTTGATATTTATAATGTGAAAACGGAATAAGAACTGAGGCTTCTTTGTTTTCATTTGGAATCAACATAAAATTCCCTACTGTCTTTGCATCTTCCGAAACATATATCACTCGACTGTTGTTATAAAATTCCAATGCTCTGTTCTTGTCGTTTTCAGAAATAAAGAACGGGTGTACACGGGGCAAGTCTTCCACCGAAAGATTGTTTTGTGCAAGGAACTTGGCATTTAATTTCTCATATATAATTTTGCCGTCATTCAGGCTCTCAGTGTCTTCGGTCAAAAAAGCATATGAATAAAACGGCATTGAACCTGCACTTCCGGCTTCTGCATAGCCATCTCCTTCTGCATATCTTATAAAAGGAACATATTCACCGTATTCAAATTCAGAAAAAGATACAATCGAAGAAAAATCATATGCGTTTCGGGTCAATTCTTCGGGCAAATCAATTGTTATGGATTTAGTATTTTCGTCTTTGGTGAATACAACCTCTTTGTTTTCGGTTTCCGTATTATCACAGCCCGAAAAGAAGGCAAAAAACGAAATCAAGAATACCACAAAAAACCTTTTCATGCCCTGCCCCCTATTCATCAAGTAAAAGCGCAACGCCTATGCAAGCAACACCTATGCCCACAAGTGCAAACCCCATATTCACACCAAGCATTCCAAATGCTCCGAAAGCCGCCGCAACCAATCCACAGGCAAATGCTATGGATTTTAATATTACTCTGAGCAAATACATTCCGTATGTGTTTTTCGTTTTACCCGAAATCTTACAGTTCAGCAACTCCTCAGGGGAAACATCCAGTATTTCGCACAATTTCGGCATAATAGATGAATCGGGACAGGTAATATTCCTTTCCCATTTTGAAACAGCCTTGTCGGTTATGAAAAGCAAGTCAGCAACTTCCTTTTGTGTCATGCCTTTTTCTTTTCGAAGCGAACTTATCATTTCACCCATGGTTTTGTTTGCCATTGTCTTTCCCCTTTTTCTCTTATTCGTTTTCAGTATATCATATGCACGTCAAAAAGTAAACCGATTGTGCGTAGAGTTTAGTAAACCGACGGCTCGGTTACAAAAAAGCCCGAAAAAACGTCGGGCAAAATCTTTATTAAAAAGGTATACTGTTATTATATCTTGTGGGAAGTCCTCTTTCATAGATGTGAGAATCATTTGAAAGAGTGAGCATCTTCGGGAAAACAACGTTATCTTTTTCTACAGCAAAGTCAATTACCGTCATGCTTGAATGGCACATGGTAAAGTGAGTAGAATAGATTGGATAAGGAACATCGAGCAATGCACTCAAAAATGCAGTACCAAAGCCTTCGTGGGCAAAGAGTGCAACCCTGTCATTGTTGGGATTCTCAGCAATATAGTAACCATTTTCCCTGTCGTGTCTGTAACCGAGCGAAAGCATGAATGCATCCACTTCCCTCTCGACTCT
>JAZPXS010000299.1:0-14897 GCA_045543775.1 Clostridia bacterium | reverse complement strand
AAAGCTTCTTGAGCTTTCGGGAGTTCAGAAAATAGCCAGGATATGCGATTCCCTTTCGGACGCAATGAAAACAGCATAAGGAGGGAATACATATGAATAACAATATTGTAGAAATAAAGTTTTTGTCAAGAAGCGAAAATGAAAGCTTTGCCCGTACAGTAGTGGCGGCATTTATCGCTTCTATGGATCCCACTCTGGAGGAGCTTGCCGATGTCAAAACTGCTGTAAGCGAGGCGGTTACCAATTCTATTGTGCACGGCTATGCTTCATCTAACGGATATGTGTATATGGAGTGCAGTATTTCGGGGGATACCATAACGGTCATCATCAAGGATAACGGAAAAGGCATTGCCGATGTTTCCAAGGCAAGAGAACCGCTTTTTACCACCAATACAGACGGTGAACGCTCCGGTATGGGATTTACGGTTATGGAGACCTTTATGGATTCTGTTGATGTGGAGTCTATCGTGGGAGTAGGAACCAAGGTTACTATGACCAAACAAATCGGAAAAAATCGCCTTTAGGCCATCGGATTGAGGTGGCAAAGGTGTACAGTTTAATAAAGGAAGCACAAAATGGCAGTCGTGAGGCTATGGATAGTATTATCCGTGATAACGGAGGTCTTGTCCGCAGCATCGTGACGAGATTTCTCGGAAGAGGCTACGATGCAGAGGACTTGTGCCAGATAGGTATGATAGGACTTGTTAAGGCGGTACGCCGTTTTGATACAAGCTATGATGTAAAGTTCTCTACCTATGCAGTACCTCTCATAACAGGAGAGATAAAACGTTTTCTTCGGGATGACGGACTTATCAAGGTCAGCCGAAGATACAAGGAAATTGCTCTTAAGGCACGGCTTGAGACCGAAAGTTACATCAAGGAAAGCGGAAGAGAGCCTACCATAGGGGAGCTTGCAGATGCTCTGGAAGTAGATGTTTATACATTAACGGAGGCTATGGAATCTGTAAGGGAGTGCGAATCAATATACCGCACTGTAGCGGAAGAGGGCAGAGGCGAGATGTATCTCATAGACAAGCTCTCCGGGGAGGAATCGCTTACTGTCACAGACAGAATAAGTCTCAATTTTGCAGTGGCGGCTCTGGATAAACGCCAGAGACAGATTATTGCATACAGATATTTTATGGACGAAACGCAGACAACTGTTGCAAAAAGGCTTGGAATATCTCAGGTGCAGGTATCACGGATAGAAAAAAAGGCACTGTGTGCTCTTAGGGAGAAACTAAAGGATTGTTGCTAAAGTGAGCATAAAGGAAGAATTTTTAAAATTTAATATAGATGTATTCGGCATATGCGATGCAGCTCCTTACAACGAAGCAATGGGTACGGACTACGGTGTTTGTATTGTTGCACTTTTTCCCTATTACAACGGTTACAGTGACGGCAGTAACATCAGCATATATACTCATGGCAGGGACTATCACCTTGTAACAAAGGATATTCTTACCCGTGTTGCAGATAGTCTCGGACTTAGGGACTACCGGATACATTCTGATATAGGCCCCGACATAGAGCGTACTTTGTGTGTAAATGCGGGGCTTGCTTTCCGTGGAAAAAACGGAATGTGCATTAATGATAAATACGGCTCCTACTTTTTTATCGGTTATATTGCCTGCAAAGAGCAGTTTCCCCTTGATACTCCAAACACGGGGAAATGCCTTGACTGCAGAAGATGTATATCAGCCTGCCCCGGCGGTGCAATATCTGCTGGCTTTGATATTTCAAGGTGTCTGTCGGACATAACGCAAAAGAGGGGAGAAATCACCCCCTATGAGGAAAAGTTAATAAAAGAAAACAAAACCGTGTTCGGTTGCGACATATGTCAGAGGGTTTGTCCTCACAATGCGGATGTTCCCATCACACCTATAAGGGAATTTAAGGAGAATACAATAACCCGAATAGATATAGAAGATATAGAAAATCTATCCCAAAAGCAGTTTGCAAGGCTCTACGGCGACAGAGCTTTTGCCTGGAGGGGTAAGAATGTGATACTGAGAAATCTGAAACTTATGGAGGAAGAAAAATGAAAATTTCCATACTGGATGCAAACACACTGGGGGATGACATTACCTTAAAGCCGATTGAAGATATAGGAATTTGTGGTATTTTTCCGTCAACCTCGCCCGATGAGGTTGTACAGCGGATTTCGGATAGCGATGTTGTGGTAATAAACAAGGTCAGGCTAAACGAAAGCAACCTCAAGGACGCAAATAACCTAAAACTCATTTGCCTTCTTGCAACAGGCTATGACAATGTGGATGTTGACTACTGCAGAGCTAAGGGGATAGCCGTGTGCAATGTGGAAGGATATTCTTCTCATTCCGTGGCACAGCTTACGGCAGCAACCGTTCTGAGTCTTGCCACACATCTCGGATCCTACAACGAATTTGTTCGGGACGGCTCATATACCCGAAGCGGTGTAGCAAACCGACTTACCCCCGTGTATCACGAGCTTTGGGGCAAGACCTGGGGTATCGCAGGATTTGGCAATATCGGCAGAGAGGTTGGTCGTATTGCAGAGGCTTTCGGGTGCAAGGTTATTGTGAATAAACGCACACCCATAGATGATTATGAAACTGTCGATATAGATACCCTCTGCAGACTCTCTGACATAATAACTCTCCATACACCCCTCAATGATTCCACATATCACCTTATAAATGAGAAGCGACTTTCTCTTGTGAAAAAAGATGTCATAATAGTAAATGCCGCAAGAGGCAGTGTAACAGACGAGGAAGCAATAGCAAAGGCGATAGAAAACGGAAGCATCGGTGCTTTCGGTACCGATGTGTATTCCGCAGAGCCTATGCCGGAGGACCACCCTCTCTACAGAATAAGGCAGTACCCAAATGTTATCCTAACACCCCATACGGCTTGGGGAGCAAAGGAATCAAGGGAAAGATGCATATATGAAGTTTCACTGAATATCAAAGCTTTTTTTGATGGCGAAATACGAAACAGAGTAGAAAACAAATAGTAAAGGGTGAAAAAAATGAAGAAAATAAAATCTTTGTGCTTTGGTCTGCTGTGTGTAATGGCTGTTTTTTGCACTTGTGTGAATTCCCAAGCAAATGACCGTGATATAGTGGTGAGTCTCACACTGGGTAATCCCACAATGCAGGTAAATGGTGCGGATACCGAGATTGATCCCGGCAGAGGCACAACTCCTGTAGCAATAAACGGAAGAACGCTAGTACCCATAAGAGCTGTCATAGAAGCTTTCGGAGGTTCTGTGGCGTGGAACGGAGCAGATAATACAGTAAGCCTGACGATGGAAGATGATACAGTAGTGCTGGGAATGGACAGCACAAAGGCATACCGCAACGGTACCGCTTGCTATCTTGATGTTGCACCGACTGCGATAAATCAGCGTACGATGCTCCCAATACGCTTTGTAGCAGAGAGCTTTAATCTGGCTGTTGCGTGGGACAACACTACACAGACGGTGTACATAGTTCAAAATGGTTTTGACATATACGAACACAGAGCACTTAAGAATATGGTACCCGAATATGGAGGAAAACCGTATGTATATGTTAATAACAACTATCCGTTCTTCAAGGACTATGAGATAATATCCGCCTCCTTTGAGTATTACAGTGAGCTGGATTCCCTTGGCAGATGCGATGTGTGTATAGCATCGGTTGCCGAGGACATAATGCCAACCGAGGAAAGAGGCAGTATAAGCTCTGTCAGACCTACGGGATGGGTTAATAAGTCCTACGATATTGTTCCCGGCGGATATCTATACAACAGGTGTCATCTAATCGGGTATCAGTTGACCGGCGAGAATGCAAACGAGCGTAACCTGATAACCGGTACGAGATATCTCAATATAGATGGTATGCTCCAATTTGAGAATATGGTGGATGACTACATAGACGAAACGGGAAACCACGTTATGTACCGTGTAACTCCGGTTTTTTCTGAGAACAACCTAGTGGCAGACGGTGTACTTATGGAGGCATATTCCGTGGAGGATGATGGCTCAGGGATATCGTACTGCGTGTATTGTTACAATGTTCAGCCGGGCATAAATATAAATTATACTACCGGTGAAAATTACCAAACCAAAACAACCTATGAAGAATCCTCGGATGCTGCACAAACTTATATATATAGGACACCGTCAGGAAAGAAATACCATTTGGATTCTGACTGCGGCGGTGTAAACAGCTATTTAGTAACTATGGACGAAGCCTTGAAAGCAGGACTTACTCCCTGTAAAAAATGTGCTCAGTAAACTAAAGAAAGAGGTAAACACATATGAAAAACACAAAATTTGGTGCACTGATTGCGGCGTTGATACTTCTTGTATCCATTGTAGCAGCGTCAGCTGCCGAAATTAGTGAAAATTACGAAGAACATTCTCTTGTTATGGCACTGAATGACGAAACAATGTATCATAACGGTATTGAAATAACACGAAAAGCACCAATTATGGTATATGATAAGATTTATGTTTCATTGTATGATATAGCGGCTTATATGGACTTTGGTATACAATGGCAGGATATTGACCATATAAAAATAACCAAGTCCGGCAGAACTGCTGAATTTAAAAGACTCCGTGATTGCAGTGAACTCAGAGGAAAAACCCATCGCTTCTTTGTAAAGGACAACACTACCTACATTTCCCTCAATGACGCAGCAATTCTGTCAAAGGTATATGTTTCGTACAAGAACGGTATTATCAAGCTTGGCAATCCCATACGAAGCACCTCAGAACTGTTCGGGGAGGTCAATCTGGAAAATCAGGACGACTTTATCCGAAAAAATTACCCCATACCACCAAGATTTGTGGTAAATCCATACAGAGCGTATAGCCATGAGAATATGATGAAGGATGCAGGATATTTTCTGGAAATGTATCCTGAGCTTATATCCACCTCTGTGATAGGAAAGTCTGTGGAGGGCAGAGATTTGCTTCTTATTGAATTTGGCAAGGGACCCAACAAAATTTTTGTTTGCGGCACACATCATGCCAGAGAATACATAGCAACATCGTATCTTATGTATGCAATAGAGAGATATGCCTACGCATATCATAAGGGTAAAAATTGGGGCAAATTTGATGTAAGAAAGATTCTTGATAATGTAACCTTCTGCATTGTTCCTATGGTAAACCCCGATGGTGTAAATCTTGTGCAGAACGGTATGTATGCAACCAAAAATCCGGCTGCTCTTATGAAAATGGACATCTACGAAGGAAAAAATCACGGCTTCCGTGCCTGGAAGGCAAACATCAACGGTGTCGATGTAAACTGGAACTATGACAAGGACTGGGACATTGAACGCAACAAAAACGGAGTGGGTTCAACCGGCTTCAACGGTTATGCTCCTGCAACAGAACCCGAAACTGTAGCTATATCCAAATATGTTGACGAAAATATGTTTGATGCGTACCTTTCCTTCCACACACAGGGCCAGATTTTTTACTGGAACGACAGCCCCGAAAAACCTCTCAATATTCACAAAAAACTGGAAGCGGATTGCGGTTTTATTCCCGTCAAAAGCGAGGCAACCGGAGTAGGAGGTTCCTTCTTTGACTATGTTTACCGAAAATACGAAAAACCCACAATAACCTTTGAGCTTTGCCCATATGTCGGCAACTATCCGTATCCCGATTCGGATTTTGACAGAGTGTGGTGGCCTGCAAGAAACCTGATGCTGGTTGTTGGAAACGAAATTATTAAATCAAAAAAACAGTAAGATAAATACAAGGCTGATTCTTTGCGTTTAATGAAATGCGTAAGAATCAGCTTTGTGTTTTGTATTTTCAGAAAAACTGTGTAAATTCAACAAAATTTTAAAAATCCGTAAAAAAATGTAAAAATTTTAATAAACCCCTTTTTATTTGCAAAGTTTTGTTGTATAATATTTTATGGTATGATAGATTAAGTATATGTAAAATTTCTTTGAAGTGTTTTCGGTTACAAGGAGTGTGAGTGATAATGGCAAATTCGGGTTTTGAAATACTGGCTCCTGCCGGTTCACTCCCGACCTTTGTATGTGCAATAAATAACGGAGCCGATGCTGTGTATATTGGTGGAAAAAGCTTCAGTGCAAGAAAGAATGCTGCCAATTTCTCTAACGAGGAGATAACAGAGGCGGTACGCTATGCTCACCTCTATGGCAGGAAGGTCTATGTTACAGTAAACACACTTGTATCCGACGAAGAGTTTCGGGAGTTATATGATTTTATAGGCTTTTTATACCGTGCCGGAGTGGATGCCCTTATTATTCAGGACCTTGGTATTGCCCATATGGTAAGACAGTCTTTCCCCGATTTTCCCATCCATGCCAGCACCCAGATGACAATTCACAATTTAAAGGGAGCACTTTTTGCAAAGGAAATGGGATTTTCACGGGTGGTGTTATCCAGAGAACTCACCTTTGATGAAATAAAAAATATTTCACATAATGCCGATATAGAGCTGGAGGTTTTTGTTCACGGAGCGTTATGTATGTGTTACAGCGGTCAGTGTCTTATGAGCAGCTTCATCGGTGCCAGAAGCGGCAACCGCGGTGATTGTGCTCAGCCGTGCAGGCTTCCATACACACTGCTTGACAAAAACGGCAAAACGATTTCCGAAAAAGGCAAGTACCTTTTAAGTCTCAAGGATCTTTGTCTTGCAGACGAGATGGATTCTCTCAGGGATGCCGGAGTTAAATCCCTTAAGATAGAGGGAAGAATGAAAAGCAGTGAATATGTATCCCTTGCAGTTCACACTTACAATAAATATCGTGACGGCGGAAAGGTGTCCCGTGAGGACTATGCTTCACTGGAGAACATTTTCAGCAGAAACGGATTTACCAAAGGCTATCTTTTTGGAAAAACCGGAAGAGATATGCTCAACTATAATTCCGACAATGACAAGGTCTACAACAATATCAGCTCCGATGTTCATAAGCTTGCAGAAAAGCTTATGGAAACAAAACCTGATCCCATACCCTTTGATGCCCATGCACATTTAGAATACGGAAAGCCTCTTATGCTTACTGTAACCTCGGGAAATAACAGCGTTTTTGTAAAGGGCACTTTACCCTCCGAAAAGGCAATATCTTCACCTCTTACGGAAGAACGCCTTAACGCACAGATATCAAAAAGCGGTTCTACCGCATTTGTTGCGGGAAAAATATCTTCCCGGGTTGACGAGGGTGTCATCATTCCCATAAAAGAAGTCAATAATCTCCGGAGGCAGGCACTTGAGCTTCTTGCAGACAAAATCCGTGATGAAAAGGATAGAAACAACATCTTTGATATGCCTGCCGTTTCCAAAAAGAAACCCCTTAACGCAAAGGCGGTTTTCACCGCTGAGATTAAGACTGTACAACAGGCAAAAGCTGCCGCCAAGGCAGGGTTTGAGAGAATAATCGTTCCATACGGTCTTTATTCCTCCGACAAGGAAACCTTTGACAGTCTAAGCGGGGAAGTTTCAGTAATTTTTCCCGGCATTATGAGGGACAACCTTTCGTTTGACGGGGATATCCTGCCCGAAAGCGTGTATTTAACAAATATTTCCCAGTTTTACCTGTGTGAGGGCAAAAGAATTCACGTTGATTTTACAGTTAATGCTTTTAATTCTCACACTTTGGAGTTTCTTAGAAGCACAGGTGCAGAGTCTGTCTGTATATCACCCGAGGTTAACCTTAATTCCTTTAATAAACTTTCCTGCGACATCCCGAGGGAGCTTATTGTGTATGGAAGAATTCCTGTTATGACAGTGCAGAACTGTGTGGTAAAATCCGCACACGGTCACTGCGAATGCGGTGATTCGCACTATCTTTTAAAGGACAGAAAAGGTATGGAATTTCCGCTTTTTGCAAATAAGGGAGCCTGTACAAATACCATATACAACTGTAAACCTCTATATATGGCAGACAAATTAAATGAGATTGATATGACTTCGGTGGAAAGCTTGCGGTTTATATTTACCGTGGAATCACCGGAGGAAATAAAGGCAGTTTACCGTATGTACAAGGACGGTGCCAAGGCAGATTTTGATTTTACCAGAGGACATTATTTCCGAGGAGTATAATAATATGAATCAGATAGAAGTAAAAATTAAGTTTTTGGATAATAATACAGAAAAAAAGATACCTTTTTATGCTACATCCGGTTCTGCCGGGATGGATCTCACCGCTTGTATAGAAGAGGATATTGTCATAGAGCCTCTGGAACGCAAGCTTATTCCCACAGGTATTTCCATTTTGCTTCCCGACTCAGAGCACGGTGCGTTTATTTTTGCCAGAAGCGGACTTGCAATAAAGCACGGGATAACTCTTTCAAACAGCGTTGGTGTGGTAGACAGCGACTATACGGGCGAAATCAAAGTGGGACTTATTAATTTAAGCAGGGAGCCATATACCCTGAGAAAGGGAGAAAGAATTGCCCAGATGGTTATACTTCCTGTAAAGCAGGCGGTTTTTACCGCAGTTGACGAGCTTGAAAAAACGCAGAGAGGAAGTGGAGGCTTCGGCTCCACGGGTGCATTCTGATGAGGAAAAAAGTACTTGCTTCCAAATCTCCCCGAAGAAGGGAAATTCTGGAAAATATCGGACTTAAATTTGATATAGTAATATGCGATACCGATGAATCTCAGGTATCAAAGGAGCTTGAGCCTCAGCTCTATGTAAGGGAGCTTTCCCTCATTAAAGCAATTGCAGCGGCAAGACTTTGCGATAAGCATACCTTTGTTATAGGTGCAGATACTGTTGTTGTATACGACGGTGAAATACTCGGTAAACCCAAGGACCGGGAGGAAGCTGTGTGTATGCTGAAAAAGCTTTCCGGAAAAACCCACTACGTCTACACAGGAATTACAGTGGTTGATACCGATGATATGCACACTGTATCAGAATACGAAAAAACATCTGTGGAATTTCGTGAAATTACAGATAGAGAGATAGAATATTACCTTGATAATTTTGAAGTTACGGACAAGGCAGGAGCCTACGCCATTCAGGAATATGCGGGAACTTTTGTACGCAGAATAGAAGGAGACTATTTCAACATTGTGGGACTTCCTGTATGCAGACTTTGTACCCTTGTTTCAAAAGAATACGGAGAGGATTTGATATAATGGCAAAAAGAGATATAGGAATAGATTTGGGCACTGCCAACACACTTGTGTATCTCAAATCAAAGGGAATTGTTATAAACGAACCCAGTGTTGTTGCTATAAACAAGGATACCGGAGAGGTTGTTGCAGTGGGTACACAGGCCAAACAGATGCTTGGCAGAACACCGGAAAACATCGTTGCAATAAGACCACTCAAGGACGGTGTTATTGCTGATTTTGATGTAACACAGGTTATGCTTCGCTATTTTATAAACAAAGCTCTGGAAAAATCAGGTTTTTCCCGTCCCAGGGTTGTTATCTGCGTTCCGTCAGGGGTAACAGATGTGGAGAAGATGGCGATTGAGGAGGCAACTGTTCAGGCAGGTGCAAGAGAGGCATATCTCATAGAAGAACCTATGGCGGCAGCTTTCGGTGCCAACCTTCCTGTGGAAGAGGCAACCGGAAGTATGATATGCGATATCGGCGGCGGAACAAGTGAGGTTGCCGTTATCTCCCTTGGAGGAATAGTAAACAGCAAGACACTCCGAATGGCAGGGGATACTATGAACGAAGCCATTGTAAATTACGTTCGCAGGGAGTATAATGTCCTCATTGGCGAACCTACGGCAGAACGTATCAAAATAGAAATAGGCTCAGCGTGTCCTATGGAGGAGGAGAGCTTTTTTGAGGTGTGCGGCAGAGACCTTGCCACAGGACTTCCCAGATATGTCAATGTGACATCTGCAGATGTGAGAGAAGCCATAAGCGAGTGTATAAATGCCATAGTTGATGCAATCAAGCTCACACTGGAAAATACTCCGCCCGAGCTTTCGGCAGATATAATAGACAGAGGAATAGTGCTTACCGGAGGCGGTGCTCTCATACGAGGACTTGGCAATGTGATAAAAAGAGAAACCGGAATGGAGGTCAGTATTGCCGAAAAGCCACTGGAGAGTGTGGTTGCAGGTGCCGGACTTGTAATAAACGAATTGGAAAGTCTTGGCAGTCTGGTTAAGTAGAAAGGGAAGTAATTTATGTACTTTTTTCAGAAAAACAAACTAAAAATTATGTTGATTTCCGCAACCGTAATTCTTGCGGTATTCATAATAACGGGAATATCCTTTGAACATAACGGGCTTGTAGGCAAGGAAGTACTGGGTGCCGCATCAAAACCCGTTCAGACTGCAGTTACAAAGGGAAGTAATTCCGTAAGCGGTTTTTTGGGGTATCTTACATCTATGAAGGGATACGAAAAGGAAAACGAGAAGCTCAGAGAGAGAATTGCCGCATTGGAAGAAGAACTGAGAAAAACCGACAATCTCAAGGAGGAAAATGAGCGTCTTAGAAAAATGCTTGAATTGCAGACCGGAGACAGAGAATACAAAACCGTAAATGCAGATGTTATAGCATTTTCTATGGACAATCTTTCCAAAACTTATACCGTAAACAAGGGAATGAAGCACGGAATAACAAAAAACAGTGCCGTAATGACTCCCTACGGACTTGTGGGCTATGTTTCCGAGGTTGGAAGAGGCTGGGCAAAAATCTGCCCCATAATTGATACCAAGGTATCTGTAAGTGCAACTGTTCCCAGAATAGCCAATACTGCAATTGCCGGAGGAGATATGAATCTCATAAAGGAAGGCCTTTGCAAAATGACCTATGTGTCTAAGGATGCCGGGATAGAAATAGGAGATTATATAGAAACCTCCGGTGCCGGCGGAATAATTCCTGCGGGGATATATATAGGCAAGGTTACTGAAATAAGAAATGATGTTACCGGAGTTTCTCAGGAAGCAATTATCAAACCCGGTGTGGATTTCTCCAATCTTAAAGAGGTTATGGTTATTGTAGAATAGATTTAAGCAGTGGCGTAAAAACACGCACCCAAAACGTTAACGGAGTTTTGTTATGAATTATGTATTATCGTATCTGACACTTGCGGTTTTGTATATTTTCAGTACAACGTCTGCAAGATATATAGAGATTTTCGGAATAGCACCTGATCTGATTTTTGTTTTTGCAGTGTGCTATTCGATGTACAATTTCCCTGTGCGTTCCGCGGTTCTTTGTGCTGTTTCGGGACTTGTGGTTGATTTGTACTCAGGAAGCTACATTGGACTCAATGCACTTCTCTATATGTATATAGGCATAGGGATTTCAAATTTTGCAAGCTCACTTATACGAAAGAATATGCTTGCAACGGTACTGGGCGTACTGGCAGTTTCTTTGGTATATCACACGGCGGTGCTTGTTATAGATTATGTAATACCGTTGCACACCGATTTCTGGTATCCTTTGGTAAGAATAGTTTTGCCCACAGCAGTTTATGATGCGGTCTTTACCGTTGTGATATCGTTATGGGCAAAGAAACTCAGTGTTAACACAGTAAGGGGACTTTAAAATTGAGATTTAAGGATAAAAATTTCATAATGAAGCTTGTAGTTACCGTTCTTCTTTGTGCAGTATGCGTGAGACTTTTTTCTCTTCAGGTCATTAACGGAAAAATGTATCTTGCGGAGTCCAAAAACAAACTCACAAACACTATGGAGATAACTGCACCCAGAGGTATCATATATGACAGAAACGGAAGACCTCTTATATCTAACCGTGTCGGATTTTCCGTTCAGGTTGTGTATGGGGAATCCTCTGCTGACAAAACCAACGACATACTTTTGAGTCTTGTCAATCTCCTGGCAAAAAACGGTGATGAATATGTGGATTCTCTTCCCATATCTTTAAAAAATTTCAAATTTACATACAAAAGCGATGACAGAAAAACCGCCTCGCAGAAGGCAAAGGAGTTCAAACAAAAATATAGTATTCCGCTATCTTGTGACGGCAAACAGACTCTTAAGCATCTTGCTACAAGATACAAGCTGGATTCCAGGTACACCTATTCCGAAATCCGCAAAATCGTAGGTATGCGTTATGAACTCGAAACAAGAGGACTTGCATACGGTGCACCTGTTACTGTTGCAAGCGATGTAAGTATGGAAACCGTATCGGTTCTTAAGGAAAATAACAGCTATTACTCCAATATCAATGTTGTTTCATCACCTTTCAGACAGTATCTTCACGGTTCGCTTGGTGCTCATATGCTTGGCAGAGTTGGTGTAATATACCAGGAAGAATATGAACTTCTCAAAGACCGTGACTACGGTATGAATGATGTTATCGGAAAAGACGGCCTTGAAAAATTCCTCGAGCCGTATATCAGAGGCACTGACGGACAAATTAATCACTCCAAGGATATTGGCTCAGACACCTATCTTCCCTATGAGATACCTGCAATACCCGGAAATGATGCTATTCTCACCATAGATTATGAACTTCAGAAGGTGGCAGAGGAATCACTTAAAAACACAATTGACAGTATAAAAGAAAGAGGTTTTTCCTCAGGTGACGGTGCCGGTGCCGATGCAGGCGGAGGTGCAGTTGTTGTTATTGATGTTCAGACGGGAGAAATTCTTGCTATGGCAAGTTATCCCGATTTTGATCCGGCAAACTTCACAAAGGATTATGACAGACTTATCGAGGACAGCGGAAAGCCTATTTTTAACCGTGCAATAAGCGGCACATATCCTCCCGGTTCTGTGTTCAAAATAGTAACAGCCATAGCCGGTCTGGAGGAGGGGGTAGTTTCCCCGGATGAGACTATAGTGGATAACGGTAAATACGAACACTACGGACAGACCTTTAACTGCTGGATATGGACTCAGGATGGCACAACACACGGACCTCAGAATGTGGAGAACGCCATCGGTAATTCCTGCAACTATTATTTCTATGAAGTAGGAAAAAGACTGGGCGAAAAGAAAATATATAAATATGCCGATGAAATGGGACTAGGCAAAATGACCGGCATAGAAATAGAGGGCGAAACGGCAGGTGTACTTGCCAACGAGGAATATAAGCAGAATGTTTTTCAGCAGGTGTGGTATCCCGGTGATACCCTGCAGATGGCGATAGGACAGTCGTTTAATCTTTTTACGCCTCTGCAGATTGCAAATCTTACTGCAACCGTTGCAAACGGCGGAACATGCTACAAGCCTCATCTTACCAAGACCATCAGAAATTCGGTGGATTCTTCGGTTGTAAAGGAGTTCAAGCCTGAGGTTACCGGCAAGGTGGAAATGAGTGATTCAACCTACGAAGCCGTAACAAGGGGAATGTATCTTGGAAGCCGTGAGGGTACATCCTCGGCAGTGTTTGCGGATTTCCCCATAAATGTTTGTTCAAAGACAGGTTCTGCACAGGTTAATAAGGGTAGTGCCAACGGTGTATTTGCATCCTATGCCCCATACAAAAATCCGCAGATTGCCGTTGCTGTGGTTATAGAAAATGCAGGCTCGGGTTCGGCTCTTGCACCTATCGCCAGAGATATTTACGAAAAATATTTTGATATAGGTGCAGAACCTAAGGATGTACCTGACAAAAAGAAAAACAAATTGTCATAAATTTGAAAAAATATTGCAAAAAAATGTAGCCAAAGTAAAAAAAATATGTTACAATAACAAGGTGGTGTATTAATATGCCGGAAATAGTTGCTTTTGTGTCTCCAAAGGGCGGATGCGGTGCTACTTCGGTGTGCGGTCTTTTGTGGTATGCACTCTCCGATTTGGGATATAAAGTCCTCGGATTGGATATGTGCTTTGAAGATGGTTCTCTGGATTTCTTCCTGGGAAAAGAGAGTGACTATATATACACACTTTTCGATGTTCTGGACGGTAATTGCCAATTTAATGATATTTGTACATCCGATGAGAGCAGCTTTTTGAGAGGCGGCTATGATGAGATTGGTTTTGGCTATGCAAAAGCCGGAGAAATTTTAAAAAAATCCGGTTATGATTATATTCTTGCTGATTGCAGACCGGGAGCAGTTCCCGAATTTGCAGACAGAATAGTACTTGTAACAGATACCTCTCCGGTTTCGGTTCGCTTTTGCGAGGAGTTTGCCGGAAATATATCTGATAAGCCGGTATCTGTTGTAATAAATAAAATTGTTCCCCGATTTATAGATGACAGGCTTCACTTAACTGTTGATGAAATTATGGACACTACAGGTTGCAATCTTCTTGGATTGGTTCCTATGGATATGTATGTCAACTATATTCCGAGGGACAGTGTTAATAGAAATATTGACATTTCGTGCCTTTACAGCTGTGCATTGAATATAGCATCAAGAATAACAGGGAAAAGCATTCCTGCATATGATATAGACGGATTTTTCCGTAGCGGAAGGGCATACAAATATTTTGCGAAGGGAAGGAAATAAATTGAACATTGCATTAATAGCTCACGACAAGAAAAAAGAACTGATGGTACAGTTTTGTATTGCCTACAAAGGTATTTTTGCAAAACACCATCTTGTAGCCACAGGCACCACAGGAGCTTTTATAACAGAGGCTACCGGACTGGAAGTCCATAAATTCCTTTCCGGCTCTCAAGGCGGCGATCAGCAGATTGCTGCAAGAATTGCTTACAACGAAATTGACCTGGTTCTCTTTTTCAGAGATCCGCTCACTGCCAATACATACGAACCTGATGTCCTGAATGTTCTTAAACTCTGTGATATCTACAATATTCCGGTAGCGACCAACGTTGCTACTGCAGAGGTACTGGTTCTGGGCCTTGACAGGGGATATCTTGATTGGCGTGATATTGTCAATCCCAAGCCCCGTAAGGATGCTTAATATTTATTGGCTTTTGATGATATTTATGTAACTTTGCAACAAGGTTAATCCTGTTGTGTTGACACAAATATCAAAAAAATGATATCATATATATAACTTCTTAATATATTATTTCGGA
>JAZPXS010000298.1:0-2178 GCA_045543775.1 Clostridia bacterium | reverse complement strand
AGGCTATTGGCTGAAAAATCACAACGGAGACAGAGCAAAATTTTACTTTGATGTAAGCTCCGGTGAGCTTGGCAAAAATGAATATTCAAAAAAACCGGGTAATTTCTTCGACTATGATTCAAACGGCTCATTTGTTCTTGGTGCATTGGTTGAGAGAGTTTCCGGAAAATCGTTTATGGAGTATATGAACGAAAAACTCTTTAATGAAATCGGGATTTCGAAAAGCACCCATTTTCTTAAATGTCCCGGCGGATATGTATGGGGAGATTCTGCTCTGATATGCACACCAATGGACCTTCTCAAAATTGCAAGATTTACCTTAAACTACGGAAAATGGAACGGAAAGCAGTTGCTTTCGGAAGAATATCTGAAAGAGGCTACATCGAATAAGATTACTAATTCCCCAATGGGCTTTGTATCGGGCAGTGGCTTTGGCTACGGATATCAGATATGGAGAACCTGGAACGACAGTTTCTTCTTCAACGGTATGGGGTGTCAGTTTGCTGTTTGCAATCCCGAAAAGGATATTATATTTATCTACAATGGCGACAATCAGGCAAATCCCATTGCCAAAAGCATCATCATCGACAGATTCTTTGAAGAAATAGTTGACACTATGGACAAGGATTTCTCTGACGAAATCTCTCTTGAAGAACTTAATGCTTGTGTGGGCGGTCTGAAGCTTCAATATCAGAAAGGCAGGTATCACACCAATACAGCCGAGATAATAAACGGAAAAACCTACAAAATGGACGATAACACTGCAGGGATTACAGAGATCACCCTTAAGTTCAACGACGATAGTGGAGAATTTCTGTACAAAAATGACCAGGGTGACAAGTGTATTAAGTTCGGTATGGGCAAAAATGAATTTTCGTTATTCCCCGAGGAGGGATATTCCCGCGAAGTGGGCGGTATTGAAGCGGAAGGAAACTATTACAGGTGTGCCGCATCGGCTGCGTGGATAGAGGATAAAAAACTTGCCATAAAGGTACAGATTATCGATGAATATTTCGGCAGATTGCAGATTTTGTTGAGCTTTAAGGACAAAGGCGAAATTTCTGTTCTTATGTCAAAATTTGCAGAGGGATTTTTAGTAAAATACCAAGGGTATTTAACAGGAAAAATTATAACAGAATTGGAGAAGAATTAAAAATGCTCAGAATAGGGATAGTGGGTTGTGGAAGTATTTTTACAATGCACGCAACAAGTGTGTATCATCTGGAAAACGCTGAACTTGTCGGTGTATGCGACATCAAGAAAGACCGTGCCGACGAGGCAGCAAAAAAGTATAATTGCAAAGCATATTATGACTACAGGGAACTTATAAACAAAGAGAATATTGATGTTGTGCACATATGCGTGCCTCACTATCTTCATCCCGTTATTTCAAAGTATGCAATTAATGCCGGGGTTCATGTTCTTTGCGAAAAACCAATGAGCATTAAATACGAAGATGCGGTAGAAAATGTTGAACTTGCCGAGAAAATGGGAGTAAAATACGGAATTATCTTCCAGTGCAGATACAACGATTCTGCTAAACTTGTCAAGGAAAAACTGGAAGACGGCACACTGGGTAAAGTAATCTCTGCAAGAGCAGTGCTCACCTGGTGCAAGCCCGATGAATACTACAGTCTGTCGGACTGGAAAGGCACATGGGACAAGGAAGGCGGCGGTGTTGTAATAGACCAGGCTATCCATTCTTTGGACCTTGCAAACTGGTTTATAGATGATGAAACAGAAAGCGTGCAGGCACATCTTTCCAACAGAGGACATTCCATTATGGAAGTAGACGATACTGCCGAAGGATTGGTAAAATACAAAAACGGTGCCATCCTTGGCTTCTGGGCTACGAATAATTACCGTTGTGACGAGCCTATTGAAATACGCCTCTGCTGTGAAAAAGGAAAAGTTCGTATGGACTATAACAGTGCTGAAATAACCCTCACTGACGGAAGTATATACACCGTAAAATCACCGAAAATCCGCGATATAGTATATGAAAAAGGCAAGGAATACTGGGGAATCAAGCACATACGCCAAATTGAGGATTTCTACAATTCGGTTGAAAATGACACAGAGCCCGCCATAAGCGGAAAAGAAGCGCTGAAAATTCAGAAATTGATTTGTGAAATCTACAAAAAAGGTATGGAAAATTTCGAAAAGAATTAAATAGAT
>JAZPXS010000297.1:0-3358 GCA_045543775.1 Clostridia bacterium | reverse complement strand
ATTATCTTGTGGCAAAAAACAGCGAAGTCGGAGCGATATATGCCAAGGACAACCTTGAAATTAAAGGTGACGGAAGTCTTGATATAGAATCTTCGGCACGACACGGAATAAAGGCATCGGATAACTTAAATATTGAAAATGGTGTTATATCCATAAATGCAGCATCTGACGGAATTCATATTAACGACACCTTTAAAATGACAGGCGGAACAGTTAATATAACCTCTGTCGGTGACGGTATTGACTGCGAATCTATTGTAAATATTGAAGATGGAACAATTAACATTGAAACTAACGGGACACCGATTGAAAAAACACAGGTTGAAACAAATACAGATGTAACAGAAACTGTACAGGAAGCACAACGCAAGGGAATGCGTAAAGAATATCAGGATGTCGAATTTGAAAAATCAACTAAGGGCATCAATGCTGAATGGATGATGGTTATATCCGGCGGTGAAACAAATATAAATTCTGCATCTCATGCAATTCATTGTCAGGATGAAATTGAAATAAGCGGTGGTAAATTTACATTAAGTTCAAAATACGATAAGGGCATATCAGCTCACGGCAATCTTACTGTAAACGGTGCGGATACAGTTATAGATGTTACAAAATCTGTTGAAGGTCTTGAAAGCAAAAATGTTATGACCATAAATGATGGTTTTATATCAATTGTTTCCGTAGATGATGCCATCAATGCTACAGGTGGAAACTCAGGTGCAATGCACGGCATGGGGCAAGGAGGCGGAATGAGAGAAAATTTGGGTGGTATGATACGACCTGAAAACACCACAAATTCAGATGGCACACAAATTTCTATGGGTAACAAAGGTAATCGCGGAAATCGTCAAATGCAAATGCAAGGCGGAGAGCTGCCTGAAGGTACAAGCATTCCAATGAACGGAGAATTTCCGATGAACGATAAAAGACCTGCTATACCGGAAGGACAAATGCCTGACGAAAATATGTCACAAAGACCGCAAATGGGCGGAAATATGGGTGGCATGGGCAGAAACATGAAAAACTGTCTTGTTATCAATGGCGGTTATCTTGAAGTTTGTGGCAATGATGACTGCATTGATGCTAACGGCAACCTTGTTATGAACGGCGGAACAATCAAAGCAACAAATCCAACAGGTTCATTTACCGGAAATTTTGGCGTTTTAGATGCTGATGGACAAATAATAATAAGCGAAGATGTAAACATAATTCTTGCATCAAGTAGTGGTAACGAAAAAAGTCTTTCTATTACACAAAATACAATTATCGTATATTGTGAAAATCAGCATACAGCAAACGAACAGATTTCAATTTCAGATGCAAACGGAAATGTTGTATATGAGTATGCACCCGAAGGTAATTTCAAGGCAGTTCTGATTGCATCAAATAACATAAAAACAGGAGAACAATATACAATAAAAATCGGTGACGAAACTTTTGAAACTGAAATTACAGGTCAAAGTACTGTTATCGGAACACAAAGTAACACCGGCGGTATGGGCTTTGGAAGAGGTCAAAGAATGCAGTAAGTACAAAGACGGCTTCACTTTTGGTGAAGCCGTCACAGACTGTGAGACCGCCGAAAATTTTGTGTAAAAGTGAATAAAAGACATCCTTTCAGGCAAGTATTGGATATATAAACCAAAAAAACTTGAAAGGATGATTTTTTTATGGAATTAACACCAAAGGAATTAATGAAACAGTATGTGGATAGTCAGAATTTTACCAGCACAACGGAAATTATGCAGGCAATGAAAGATCTATTTCGTGACGCTATTCAACAAGTGATGGAAAGCGAGCTTGATGTCGAATTAGGCTACGAAAAAAGTGAAAGAATGTCGGATTCTGAAAGTGCTAATTTGTCGAAAAACTATCGTAATGGTTACTCCAAAAAGACAGTTAAAACCCAACTTGGAGAAATTGAAGTAAAGGTTCCGAGAGACAGAAATGGGGAGTACGAACCTAAAATTATCGGCAAATACAGTCGTAATGCCGATGGTATGGAAGAAAAAATATTATCTCTCTATGCTTGCGGTATGAGTCAGCGTGATATTGCTGAACAAATCAAAAATCTCTATGATGTTGAAATATCTCCTGAATTAGTGTCTAAAATCAGCGAAAAGATTATGCCTGAAGTAAATGAATGGCAAAACAGACCTTTAGAATCAGTTTATCCCTTTGTATTTATGGATGCAATTCATTACAAAGTAAAAGAAAATCATCAGTATATAACTAAAGCTGCCTATGTTGTACTTGGTATTAATATGGAAGGCGGCAAAGATATTCTTGGCATCTGGATTGGCGAGCATGAAAGCAGTAAATTCTGGCTAAATGTACTGACAGAGCTAAAAAGCCGCGGGGTTCGGGATGTATATCTGTTTTGTGTAGATGGACTTGCAGGTTTTCGCGAAGCAATTGAGGCTGTATATCCAAGTGCAGGAATACAACGTTGTATTATTCATCAGATACGGTATAGCACACGTTTTGTAAGTTACAAAGATATTAAAGAGCTTATGGCAGACCTGAAACTTGTATATACCGCTGTTACCGAAGACGAAGCACTCAATAACCTTATGAGCTTCAAAGAAAAATGGAGCAAATCATATCCATCCTGTGTAAAAACATGGGAAGATAATTGGGATATATTATCAACATTCTTTGCATATCCTGCAGAGATTCGAAAGATAATATATACAACGAACATCATCGAAGGATTAAATCGGCAATTCCGACAAATAACAAAGAATAAGCCGAGCTTTACGAATGATGAATCGTTACGCAAAATGTTGTATCTTGCGTCGAAAAACATTGTAAAACGCTGGACACAAAGATGTCGAAATTGGGATGTTGTTTTAAACTATCTCAAGGTCATGTTTGAAGACAAAACGGCATAAATTTGCCCTAAAAATAGTATGTCCGAAAACTTGACCGGCATTCACAAAAAAGCACGTGCATACCGTCCAAGATTTCGGACAAGTAATAATTAAGGGCAAATGAATCAGCCTGATTTCAGGTTGAAATCCAACTATTGATATTCATATTTTACTTGAAAGGAATTTCCATTTACACAAAATTCGCCGAGGTGCCGAAGAATTGTATCTTTCGTATTAGGACTAGAAATCAACGCAAAACATAAATTGAAAAAAATAGAAGCGAAATTTTCCTTTTCCTAACACAAGTTTTACCAATTTTAAACAAACTTGCAGTAATTATTTTCTTCATTTTTACTTAGATATTCTATAAACCAAACAAATCCAAGCATGCTTTTATTTGTGTGGTTTGTTAGTAAGTTTGAAAAATAATATGTTCTTTATTTACATAACAACCATTTTCTCTACCCCAAAAGCAAATGCAT
>JAZPXS010000296.1:0-16628 GCA_045543775.1 Clostridia bacterium | reverse complement strand
AGGCGGTCAGTTTGTGTGAACTTATCACATAGACTGACCGCCTCTTTTTTTGTGCCTAAAAATAGGCAGAAAGGAGAAAATCCATGAAGAAATTCATAGTTTTGGTACTTACAGCAGTGATGCTGTTTAGTATATCAATCTGTGCATTTGCAGTAGGCGAAGGCAATATAGACAATGGCGGCGGTGGAATGGGTGCAGGTACATCAACGAATAAATGGGTACCGGGTGAGGAAGGTGTCAGGGTAACTGTAGTCCGGGCATCTGACGGAGCGCAGGTATCGCAGTCGTTTGATATGACCAACATCAATCTCCGTGACAGTGTCTATACATTCGGTATCTATAGTAAACTCAGATACAGGAATGGCGAGGTTTCACTCGTGCTTGAAGCCGCCGATTACACGGTTATAAGACCGACAATCTCTATGCCAAGAATTATCTCCTCTGGGAGCAGTTCGGCAAGCATAGACGAAATTAAGCGGTATTTTTGCAGTGAATATGCGGTACAGCTTGTAGCGAATACAACCGGAATAGAATACGACACACTCATTAATGGTCAATACAAGATCTTAATCGAGCCTGTGGCGTATTTTTTGTTTAACGGAAATTACTTCGCTATGAGTGCGCATCAGGCTGCATTGTATGACCAGATGTTAAGCGGCGGACTCCGAGCAAAAATGGTGAGCCTTACTCACAAGAACCTGCCTCTTGCGATGTTCTTGGAAAGAGCAGAACTCGGTTATCCTGCATGGACAGGAACAACCACAAAGAATGTATCCAACGATACGATTATCAATTATCTCGGACTCGGTGTAGTGCATTTTACAGAGGAGCCTATCCCTGAAGAATCCATAGAAACACCTGATCCTGAAGAAGATGATTGGTGGTACGGTTTCGGCTGGATGTACGGAGTGGGAAACGGAAATCCTGCAGGACCGCAGTATGCTTACAGAACTGACACAGATGTTATAACTTCCATAAGGGTTACGGCAGATCAGGAATATAATCCTGACAATCCGCTATCTGCCAGATTTGTCATTGACGGAAATAACTACCTTGTCGAAGACATCGTAATTCCTGAAGATGAATCACAAATCGTGTGGGTGAAATGGCACACACCAGACGAACCCGGCGAAGTAACAATCCGTGTAACAGTAGGTGGAAGAACGAGAACCGCAAGAGCAGTAATCGAGGAGATTGTAGATAATGAACCGCCTGATCCGAAAGCAAATGACAGAAACGACCTTTACCAATTGCCGAATGTTCCGGTGCAAACAGAAACTGAGACTTTGTCTTGGGGAGTATGGTCAGCATCGTGGCATGAGTATTGGGAATGGATTCCGAATTGGGAGTGGACAGGAACACATTGGGTAGATAACGGACAGTGGGTAGATAACGGTTGGTATGACTTTACTTTTAACCGCTATCATGCAACCTTAGATGCAAATCAAAGCATATCACCGAATTCAAAAGTTCCGACAGCAAGCGGAAACAGAATGAAATCAGGTTATGGCTTTGATACATCCTTAGAATGCAGAATAGACACCAATGCTCCTGTAAGAGCATACACACAAGCTCAGACAACCCAAATGTTCTTCCCTGAATTTGAATACAGTACATATTTCAGGGTGCTTGACAGAAATGTACAAAGCTACAGGTCAACCTTCCAATTCAAAGAAAACAGGTATTCAACATATAAGAGCAGGTCGCATTTTACTCCTGTGTGGTTCCCTGACGGAGCCTACAAGACATACACGATGGTGTATGATGCCTGGACTCCTGCAGGAATGCTCAGAGTGAACAAAACAGCTTCGCTCAACCTTGTTGGAAACCTATTCGAAGATTGGCACATAGCGCCAAAGAATTAAGGAGGCAAGAAAGTTATGAAGATTAAAAGAATCTTATCATTATTGGCAGTAATATTAGTTTTGGCAGTAATCACCGTACCTGTCTTTGCAGCAGGAACAGGCGATGTGTCAGGAGCAGTTGAAAGCACATGGACAACGGCAAGAACACAGATTAAGTCGGTTGTAAACAATGTTGTATTCCCTGTACTTGACTTGATCCTCGCCGTGTTCTTCTTTGTAAAGCTCGGCAGTGCTTACTTCGACTATCGTAAAAGCGGTCAGTTTGAATGGACAGCACCGGCAATTCTTTTCGGATGTCTTATATTCGTACTTACTGCACCTACATACCTTTGGGGAATTCTCGGTATGTAGAATCTTATACCGGCCGCACAGAAATGTGCGGTCGGCAAATTTACAGGAGGTTAAACTATGCAGACAAAGTTTACAATATCAGGTTTCAACGATGAAAAGTATGAACTTACTCCGCATTTGAGACTTATAGAAGTAACAGATTTTATGGGTGAGAGAATGCACAACATAAGTCTGAATTTTACCCATATGGAAGATGGAGCAGAAATGCCGTTTGCAAACTTCACACTAAACTTCGGTGAGTTTCTCGGAATGAAGAATTGTGCATATGTTGACACAAACAACTGTTGGTTTTCAGATGAAATCCTACAGACAGGAATTGCAGAAGACACAGGTCTTACAAAGATCAGCGGATTCTGTAAATATCCTTTATGGAGCTTCAAAGAAGAGTTCCTTGAGGCAGTAGACAAGGAAGTGTATCAGAAATACTCTGATGAGTATGATGAATACATGAAAGCACAAATGCCCGAACAGGAACCTAACGAAGAACCAACAATGGGAATGTGAGGTGAGCGATTTGATGACTGTACACTTAGAAAGCCTTAAGAAGATTTTTGACAATGTGGAAGGAATAGAAAATGTACGCTATATTGCCAGAGACTGTTATGCCGACCTTGGCGGAGGCAAAGTCATGAGAGCATACTTCTCATCAGTGGATATGGGAAGAAACAAAAATGCATTGTCCATCAACATTATGTCAAAAGATAAAGGCAAAATAGATGCTATGGTAATCCGATTTAATGACATATGGTCACAGAGGTACAATATCTGCGGAAACAAGGAAGGACCTCACATTGGAACTTACAATGGAAAGGATCAGTGGTACACTCCCGAACCATCAAATGAAGACTACAGGAAGTTAAGCGATATGGTATCCTCTTATGTTGACTATTTCAGCGAAATTGGTATGGAACAGCAAGAAGGTATGTCCGGGATGGGAATGTGAGGTGAAGTAAATGGCAGTACCAACAACATTCGAAAAAGAACTTCATAAAATCTTTGACGGTATTGATAATCTTGATAATAAGAAATATGTCGGCCGTGCATTTTATGCAAGTATAGACAACAACACGAAATTCAAAGCTGAATTCATTTCCACCAATTCTTATGAACATTTCGATGCATTAAGAATCAGAGTCCTGCACAAGGATGAAGGCGAACTCGATGCTAACACCATCAGACTGAAGGAAGCCTGGGGAATGAAACCCGTGGAAAACGGTAACTTTCCAAACGGAGTCTCTCCGCATATGTGGATAGACAGAGGTCAGCTTGAATGGTATGCATATGCACCGAATCCCAGAGACTACGAAATACTTGCTGATCAGATAACTGATTATGTGGATGTGTTTCAGGACCAAGACATGAGTCAGGAAATGGGCGGTATGAGTATGTAAAATAAGACACGAAGGGAGTGATGCAGAGTATGTTTGTATTCGATTGGTTTATGGACTGGATATACGGCAAAGTCCTCGAATTCGTTCAGGAATTCTTTACATACATCAGTGGAATGGGTGTAGAGATATTTGAACTTGGATGGATACAAGCACTGCTTGAATTCTTTCGGTTGTTCGGATGGGCAATGTATGTAATTGCCTTAGTTGTAGCAGTATTCGATGTAGCACTCATGTGGCAAAGCGGTCAGGGAGGTGGAATAAAGGATGCTGCCCTTGGAGCGATAAAAGGCTTTATGGCAGTAAACCTCTTTACTGTTCTTCCGATAGAATTGTATAAGCTTTGCATTGACATGCAAAAGAGCCTTGGCAATGCAATGACTACAATGTACGGAAGCAGTTTAACATTTGACTTATCAACCGCCGCTTCTGATACCATAGGAATGCTCACCGGTACCACAGGCATAGTGAATCTGTGTATTATAATCGCACTTGGCTATGCAGTAATAAAAGTATTCTTTGCAAATATCAAACGAGGCGGTATCATGATGACCAATATAGCAGTTGGTTCGATGTATATTTTCGGACTTACAAGAGGTCATCAGGATGGCTTTGTAGATTGGTGCAAACAGGTGATCGCAATATGCCTTACAGCATTCCTGCAAAACTCACTTCTCTTTGCAGGTCTTGTTACATTCCGAGATAATATGATTTTAGGACTTGGAATTATGCTAGCTGCAAATGAGGTGCCGAGAATTGCCGATAGGTTCGGTCTTGATACTTCATCAAGAGTGAATATCATGAGTACATATTACGCAACACAAGCAGCCGTAAGAACAACACAGGCCGTAATGAAGTTTATGAAGAAATAAGGAAGGAGGATGTAGAGATTGTATATATATCCCGATAACTTAAAATCAAAAGCCGTTATGTGGATGTGGGAACTTAAGGACATAGGCATTATTGCTATCTGCGCAATTATTTCAATTGTTGCAATTACTCAAACAGGCTTTATGCTTCCGCTTGCTGCAACGGCAGGATATGCATTCTTGACTATCAGAGTTGACGATGTGTCGATAATGATGTTTATACAGAGTGCATGGCGATACTTCGCCGGACAACAGTATTATGAATGGAGGTTGGATAGCGATGGGTAAGAAACGCAAAGAAGAAAAGCAGAAAGCCTCAACCCGAAAGCTTATAGGAATCAAAGATATAGGAGAAGCCTCTCTAGTCACATACGATCAGGGAGAGCTTGTGTACTTCCTTGTTAAGCCGACAAATATATCGGTGTTATCAGAAGAAAGCATCAGTGCAAGAATTTATTCATTGATGACGGTTCTGAAAGGTATGCCTGAGATAGAAATGTGTGCCTACAACAGCCGTGAAAACTTTGACGGTAACAAGAGATACCTTAAAAAGCGAATGGATGAGGAAACAAATTACATCATCAGACAGCTCTTAGAAAAGGACATGACTCACCTTGACAACATTCAGGTACAGACAGCGACTGCAAGAGAATTTGCAGTTATAATCCGTTTCAGGAAAGAAAACGAAAAGGAAAAGAGCAGACACATTACAGATGTTGCCCAAAAGCTTCGTGATACAGGCTTCACAAGTAAGATTGCTTCTCATGAAGACATACAAAAGCTTGTTGCAGTGTATTTCGAACAGAATGTCACACAGGAAGTGTTCGAGGAACACGATGGGGACAGATGGGTAATCTACGGCGATGAAGGAGTGTGATGTAAATTGGCAAAGAAAAGAGAAAAGCAGACCGAAAGCGTCAAGATCAAATCATTCGTAGATATGATTGCACCGTCAGTTATTAAATTCTTTCCGGATTATTTTATATGCGGAAACACATACAGAAGTGTGTGGGCATTAAGAGAATATCCGCCTACTACAGAGGAACAGGCGATATTAAAACATTTAGGAGAGAAAGACGGTGTTACACTTAAAATCTATGCAAGACATGTAACAGCAGCAGAAGAAAGAAAAATCATCTCAAATGCTGCAAACAAAAACCGCATGAAGCAGACAAGCACAAACGACCTACAGGAAACGGTAGTTGCAGAAGGCAATTTACAGGATGTAACAAACCTTGTAGTAACAATGCACCGAAACCGTGAACCGCTGATTCATACTGCAGTATATATTGAACTCATTGCTCATGAGCAAGAGAAACTCAAAGAACTGCAGACAGAGGTCTTAACAGAACTGATTCGTTCAAAGCTGAATGTGGACAGGTTGATGCTGAAACAATTGCAGGGTTTCATATCAGTAATGCCGAGTGGATTTAACGCATTTGGTGAACAGTACGAAAGAGTACTGCCTGCATCAAGTGTTGCAAACTTGTATCCGTTTAACTATTCAGGTAAAACTGATGAAAATGGATTCTATATCGGCAGAGATAAGTATGGCAGTAACATTATTGTCGACTTTAACAGGAGAGCCGAAGACAAGACAAACAGTAATATTCTGATACTTGGTAACTCCGGTCAAGGTAAATCATACTTGCTGAAGCTCTTGCTCATCAACTTCCTCGAATCAGGAAAGTCAATTTGTTGCCTTGATCCTGAACATGAGTACGAAGACCTTTGTAACAACTTCAGTACAGGCAAAGGCGGAGGAGCATACTTCGTTGACCTTATGTCAGGCGAGTACATAATCAATCCGCTTGAACCGAAACTCTGGAGCGACAGCGATGAGAAGATGGAAGGAGATGCTGACCTTGAAACCTTCAAGAAGAAGACTAAGCTGAGTCAGCACATTTCATTCTTAAGAGACTTCTTTGCATCATACAAAGATTTCTCCGATTCGCATATTGATACACTTGAAATAATGGTTGAGAAACTGTATCGAAAGTGGAAAATAAGCGATGGCACAGACTTTTCTACACTAGGTCCAAAAGACTATCCAATACTCTCAGACCTGTACGATTTAATCGAACAGGAATACCAGAATTACGATAAAGATAATAAACCCATATACACCGAATCTCACTTGCAGGAAATTCTGCTTGGACTTCACTCCATGTGTAAAGGTGCAGAAAGTAAATTCTTCAACGGTCACACAAATATCATGAGTGACCGTTTTGTTGTATTTGGAGTCAAAGGACTTTTGGAAGCAAGTAAGAATATCAAGAATGCATTGCTCTTTAACATCTTATCTTATATGTCAAATCAGCTCCTCACAAACGGTAATACAGTTGCCGCAATTGATGAGTTTTACTTATTCTTATCAAACATAACTGCAGTAGAATATATCCGAAATTTCTCAAAACGAGTTCGTAAAAAGGAATCAGCAGTTGTGCTTGCAAGTCAGAACTTGGAAGACTACAATCTGCCCGGAATTGCGGAATACACAAAACCGCTGTTCTCAATCCCGACACACTCGTTCTTGTTCAATGCCGGAAATATTGATGCCAAATTCTATATGGACAGTCTGCAGCTTGACGAGAGCGAATACAATCTGATAAGATATCCGCAACGAGGCGTCTGCCTTTATAAATGCGGTAACGAGCGATATAACCTAATGGTAACAGCACCAAAATATAAAGAAGCCTTATTCGGAAAGGCAGGAGGTAGATAATATGATAAAATTTGACGGTCTTGTAATTAAGGTTGAACCCGATTACAAGGATAGAATTGAAAAGGGCATCGAAATCGATGAACTTTGGTGTGAAGTGTATCAGGAAAGTGATACGGAATTCAAACACAAGCTTGGCGACTTCAACATGATGCAGAATTTCGAGTATGACGATGAGTCGGTCGAATCCATCGAAAAAGGCATCAAGCAGATGGTCGAAAGTGATTGGTCTTCATATCAGCTTGAGATCAAAATACTTGAGCTTGACAGAATGAAGCAAATCCTCGGAAATGCAGTTGAGTACATAAAGGAATCGGTAAATTCCGAAGACTTAAACCACGTCCTCAAAATATGCATTGGAATGACCGATGACGAAATCAATTCGTTAAATGAGGATGTTGCCGAGGAGCAAAATCAGGGTATGAATTTGTCGTAAAGGGTAGATTTTTGCAGAACAATGTGATATAATGATCTGCGAAATGCGGAGGTGTCACATGGAGAAATACTACATATGCGATGCGTGTAAGTTTCAATTTGTAAGACACGGCGAAGAGGAACGGTGTCCTGACTGTGGGAAAGAAGCCATCAGGTATGCTACCGGAGAAGAAATCGCCGATTTTAAGAGAATACAGAAAGAACTTAAACACGAAAAGTAATCAAATACAAAGAGCGATCAAGCTATAAACTTGGTTGCTCTTTTTGCGTTTTGGAGGTGATACCATTGAAGAATGATTACCTGAACACATTCGAAGAAGGAGATATGCTCATTCGTGAAGACTTCGATCTCGAATTTGATAATCAACGAATGCTGTTTCCAATCGAGGTATGGTTTGATGCAGACAAGAAGTTTGGTGTAAATACCAAGGATCATGACGGAGCCTGGGTAAATATGTATGCAACATATAACCCCTGCACAAATGAAGTTAAAATACCATTTACCGTAGATACTGATGACGGTACATTCGAAAGGGAATATGTTCCCTCAGATGAAGAACGAGAATTGTTTGTGAGATTAATGGAGCAATCCTGTGAGCATCGAACAAATATGTCCTGCCGAGAGTATTATCTGACAGAATATGTGACTAAGCATGCTTTCGGATTTGATTTAGAATGCATTAAGGCAGGTGATAAGTTTGTTATAAATAACAGGACAGATGACTTCATCCTCTATGCTGAAGACAAGGGAGAAAAGCTTCAGTATCATGTAGGACATTTTATTGAACTTGCTACCTATGGCGGCAAAGAATGTATTGCGATAGAATGTACGGATTGTAACGAAATTCTATATGATACTGCAACAGAAGAACTGCAGTTCTCCGATGAACAGCAAGGCGGAATGACAATGCAATAGGAGGTGTTTCTATGGCAGTAAATCCTGCGCTGATTAAAGCAGCGATAACACTTGCCACTGACAAACGAACTTGGGTTGTGATCGGCTCAATAGTCTTTGGAGTCATATTTATGATAGTCGGAATTGTGGCTGCATTCTTAAATATCTTTTCATTTGACGATTCAGGTTCGTCAAATGCATCGGCAGCTTATGTGCAGTTTGTTGATGACATGAAGTATGCTTATGGGAAACTTGATGCAGAGATAGATGATAAGTACCCGGCACTTGACCGTGACCAGATTCACGCTGTTTTCTATACCTTATATTTTGGTGAAGAAAAGATAAAATCCGCTGAATTCTATGATGGTTTTGTAGAATGTTTTATTAATCGGTCAACAGATGAAGAAGGAAACGAAGTGCTGAGTCAATGCTCTCTTAACACTGCTCTGCAACGACTCTCTGTGCATACAGGCAAAATGACTGACCATATCACGCAAGGTCAAGTAGATGAACTTGTATCCGTACTGCGTTACGGAATGGCAAGAGCAGGTGATGACGGAGTTGTATATTCAGGACCAAAGCCTGAAGCATATTCTGATGCAACCTTTGCACAGCTTATGCAGGAAGCAGAAAAATACATAGGATTTCCTTATGTATGGGGTGGTTCTTCGCCATCCACATCATTTGACTGCTCCGGTTTTGTCTGCTGGGCATACACACATTCAGGAGTATATAACCTGCCAAGAACAACTGCACAAGGCATATACAATCAATGCGCACCAATCTCAAGGTCAGAAGCAAGGCCCGGAGATTTGGTGTTTTTTACAAGAACTTATGTTTCAAGTGAGCCTGTAACTCATATAGGAATTTATGTGGGAGATGGCTTGATGTTACACTGCGGAGATCCAATAAAGTATGCATCTATTGATACTGATTATTGGACAAGCAAATTTTACGGATTCGGCAGACTTCCGCTTGGAACGTCTGCCGAATAATTTTTGGAGGTAAAAGAATGAACAAACATATACACTACCGAACACTGAAAAAAGTGTTGGAAGAAAAACTCGGTATTGAAATTGACCAAAAGGAACTTGTCAACAACACAACAGGAGAGATATATAATATTCTCTTTGAAGAGGGAACTGATGTAGCGATTTTCACGAAGAGAAATGGCGATGCATTCAGTAAAGAACTTGTCTGTCTTGATACCAATGGTGATGAAATTGCTAAAGATAAAATCGTAGCTTATATCAACGGTGGCGAGTCAAGATATGTAGACGATGAATTGGTGATTTCGGAAAAGGAAATAACAATGCTCTGCAATGAGAAGACATTTGATGTCGAAGAGCTACTGCAAAGAGAAACAGCCCTATATCCTGAAAGAACAAGCATCATGCTCAGAGGAATGTTTTCGAAAAACGGCTTCTCAAGTGATGTGACAAATTTCTATGTGGATGAAATTATCTACGTGGATGAAGAAGAGTTCACGAAGATAAGAAGGACTGAAAATGTAGACACATTCAAAGCATATAACGAGAAAACATATGAACCTGTAGCAGACGGTGTACACGGTGTGCTTGTAATTGGTCCTAATGGTGATGGAATAATGGTTGATACACAGGGCTATGATTATGCAAGGTATATGAGCTATGCTCCGAACATTGAAATGCCTATCAACTACATGCTTGAGCAAAGGATGAGAGAGGAAGCAACACTCGAAATGAAGCTGTATGTTCCACTCAAAGTCGAAGAGCTTGACAGAGAAATGGGCGATACCAATGAAATAGATGGTGAGCCATATCTGAGAGAAATTCGAAAGAAGGTTTATGACTTCAATCTCGAAGATGGAGAAAGAGGTCTTGCAAGATATTTCGGTAAAGATAATATCAGCCGAAATAAGGTGTATAGTATAAAACCTGATGTAGAAATGGTTCGTGATACTATGATGGGTGTTGCAGTAATTAAAATGACTAAACCCCTAACACAAACTGAAATTGATGACTTAAAAGACTATGTCACAGGACAGTTTTCGGATGGATGGGGAGAATCATTTGAGCAGCGAGAAATCCAAGTATCCGGCGGAGAAATCTATGTTCATTTTTGGGATTCAGAAGAGTACTACATAAACACTGACGAAGAAATGGAACAGATGCTTGAACAGAATCTAAATGAGGGCATGCAGGGAATGCAAGGTATGTCCGGGATGTGAGGAGGTGTAGAAAATGGCAAAAATCTATGAACATAAAATCTATGTTCCCGTTGGAGTATATCTTAATGAAGATGACAGACCATACGTGTATACAGACGAACTCAGAAAGATTAGCGGAGTCAAATACAGAGATAAGATAAATGAAGCTATTGTTGATTATTTATCAGAGACAGAAGGGACAGGCTTGGCTGATCATTTTAAAGTAGGAGAAAAACTAATATCGATGTATCCAAGCGTGGAAAAACATAATCGTAGATTGGTTGGAGTGCTTACATTTAAAGGCAAACGCAAATTCACAAAAAATGATATTGTGGAATTTGAATGTTGGGCAGAAATTGAGTGCGGCGCTGAATGGGGAGTTCATTTTGAGGAAGTCCCTATAAAAACAAAGCAAGGCAATATATATGTTTCTTTCAGCACAGGAAATATAATCATTCTAAGACCGCCTATAAGAGAATAGTGAATATAAGCGAGGCAGAAATGCCTCGCTTTTCTCATGCAGAAAGGAGTATAAATGCGATACGAGCTAATCCATTTTTGCGAAATAGATGGAGAAGCTGTTAAAAGTTATTGCACTATACATAATGAGAATGCTGGAAAAAATCTCGGCAACATTGAAGAAGTGGATGAAAGGAATCTTAAACCTTTTAATTTTATGGTTGGTGGAACACCCTGTCAAGATTTCAGTATATCGGGAGCCAGAAAAGGAGCAGTGTGGAAATGCAAAAACTGCAATACGGAATATAATCCGTTGACAGTGCATGCAGATATAAGAAAACAATGCCCTAACTGTGGCAGTGAAGATATTGAAAAAACAAGGTCATCACTGCTTGTAGAATGGCTCAGAATTCTGAGATATGTAAGACCTGATGTAGCAATCTATGAGAATGTAAAAAACATTTTAAGTTCAAGTTTTAATAAAATGTTCGGACTGTTTATAGAAGAGGTTATGTCATACGGTTACAACATATACATGGGAGTCCTTAACAGCAAAGGATACGGAATACCTCAGAACAGAGAAAGACTCTACATAGTAATGATAAAGCAAACTGTTGACAATGGAAAATTTAAGTTCCCCGATCAGGAAGAAAATATCGGAAACCTTAATGACTTTTTATTGCCTGTAGATATGTCAGAGTTTTATGAAACAAGGGTTCCGAATATCTATATCCAACAAAGCATAAAACCCTCTGTCAGAAAGGTGTATGAAAGAGACATTGAGAACATTATATCCTGCAAAAAGGATATGTATCAGTGCCTCGTAAAAAGCGGATTTCAGGATTGCAAGGTTGGACTTACACTCGCACCAACCCTAAGAGCAGGGAATCCACATACCGCTGTATTTGACGGAAAAAGGATAAGAAAGCTTGAACCTCTTGAGAATGTGTTGCTTATGGGATTTGAAAAAGAAGACTATGAAAAGATGAAAAACGCAGGAGTCAGTAACGCACAGATATATAAGCAAACAGGAAACTCAATAGTAGTAAATGTTTTGCTTGCCATCTATCGCAAACTGTATAATGCAATGCCGTACTTGTTTAATGACATACGGCTCGGAAGTTTTTTCAGTGGGATAGGAGCCTTTGAAAAAGCGCTTGTTATCTTAAAAAATGAATTGGAAAGAGGTGAAATTAGTGATACTTGGAAATGAAAAATTCACATATGAAGAAGTGGAATTGATTGCAACCTATGAAGAATTGTATAAAATTCCGGAGAGTGAAAAAGTCACTGACTGGTGGGGAGATATGCATATGCATGAATTCAAACATATGGCACAGCCTGAAAAGGCGAAAGAAATGCTTGAAAAATCCTTAAAAGCAGTCAATATGACGAGAAAAGAATTGGCTGATTTTCATTATGTTTACAGGTCAAGACTCATAGAAAAAATGAAAGACAATATGCCTCAAAAATATGAAGCTGTAATCATATTTAACAAGCCGATGCTATTCACTAATCTGAGGATTGAAGATAAAGATGTTCCTGATGGAATGTACCGATACGACATCAGAGATGGCGGTATGGATGGAAACATGTGTGAACTGAAAGACTATGTTGCAGTTAATCATTGGGGAACAGTACTGAGCAAGGATGCAATAGAGCCACGAATCATCGATGAAGAGGAAATGACTTCTGCAAATGGAATTCTTATGACAGATGATGACTATAACTACACAGGAGAAGAATTCACAGCAGATGAATTTCTTGAAAAATATGACTACCTTGTATCCGAGTATTGTGAGCCTGAACAGACAAACGAAATAACTATGGGATAGGAGGTGTTTCATAGATGAAACTTGAAAAAATTTCATTCAATTACAGCGTTGAAAAACTCCGTGGAATCAAAGTTCATTCACCTGAAGTTTATGAAAATCTTGAAACACATTTGGCAGAAGGCATGGACAAAATATATCGAAGACATGTACCAAAATCAACAAGAATGTATATCGAAGCCATGCTTGCCGCTGAAGAAAATGTTCCTGGAAAGGGTGGTAATAAATGAGTAATTATAAACCAAACCTTATAGAGAGGGAAACAATAATTCTATTCAATGAACAGGAAAAGGAAGCGGAAATATACACCTACAATATAAAACTGATTAACAGACTTAAGAGATATCCAATTGTTGCTAAACTAAAAAGAAAAGACGATACCGGAGCCTATACTTTCATTGTTCCTAAGAAATACTTGACGATTGTGATAAGAAACCCTATTTCAGAAAAAGAAAGAAAAAGAGCAAGCGAACTTGGAAACAAACAGGTAGGGCAGGGGGTTATCCACCCAAGGAAAGAAAAATAGCAACAAGGTAAGGGGAAGACACCTCCCAAACATTAAGAACCATTCGTATCGAGGCTTGAGAGGGGGTGTTTGCCTCTTAAAAACGATTAAAACAAAAACAGCATCATTACACCTGACAGCACCAACTCTCTGAAACAGGTCGCAAAAATCGGCTTTTAGCACGATAAGTCGGCAAAATAAATTTAAGCAGGAAAAAGCAGTGGTGTCGGCGAGCCGTCACAACTGCCTCAAACACCGACCGGCAGTGCCGTTCGGGTGGTGTCTTAAAATCGAGGTTGGTGCTGTTTTGGTGAAAATGACTTGCTAAATGCGGTTGTTTAGCGGTTTGAGTGGTGTTTTGGGTGGTGTCAAAGCTGAAAGGAGGAAATTATGGAAAAGAAACACATCAGTCTGTGGCTGGATGAAGAATTGCTGAAGGAATGCGATGAAATGATTAGAGAAGGCTCGGCAAAGAACAGAAGCGAATATTTTGAGACAGCCTTAAAATTCTATAATGACTATCAAAAGGGCAAAGAATACGGAGAAATATTCGGGCAAACTTTGATGAAAGTATTTCAAGGCACAATGAACAGTTTCGGAAACAGAATGGCAAGGCAAATGTTCAAACAATCTGTTGAGACTTCTAAACTCTTTTGGCTATTGGTTAAAAAAATGGAAATCAATCCTGAATTGGCAGATGTTCTGCATGAAAGTTGCACTGAGGAAGTGAAAAAAATCAATGGAGCAATTCAGTTTCCGTACAACGCAAAGGATGATGAATAATGCCAAAGATTATAGTTAAAATCAAACATCTTAAAACATCAAAATCCGTTGGTAATTTCGTCAATTATATTGCTAAAAGGGACTCGGTTGATATGTCATTAAATCAAAAAGTTTTGGTCGGTAAACCGACAAAAAAACAAGTTGATTTTATTGATAAAATGCTCGAAGAATATCCAGATGGAGCTGAGTCGTTTGAGTATGAAGAATACAAAAACAATCCCACAAAGCAAACAGCTTCAAATCTTATTACTCACTTGTCCGAAACAAATCCTGAATCGTTTGAAAGCAACGAAATATACTTAAATTACATTGCTACAAGACCGAAAGTTGAAATGATTTCTGAACATGGTTTGTTTGGAAACGAAGATGAAATAAATCTCGCTGATGCACGAAATGAAATAATCAATTCCAAAAGCGTTATATGGACTCCAATTGTATCTTTAAAATCAGAAGATGCCATACGACTTGGATATGATAAAGCAGATGCGTGGCGAGAACTTATTCGGTCAAAACAGATGGACTTGGCTGAAATATTTAATATTCCGTTAGAAGATTTTAATTGGTACGGAGCATTCCATAATGAAGCAGGTCATCCGCATCTGCATATGGTTGTTTATTCGTCAGGAAGCAAGCGTGGATTTATAAATGAAACCAGAATTGAAAAAGTAAAATCATTGCTTGCAAATGAAATTTTCAAAGACGAGATGTATGAACTTTATGACAGCAAATCACATGCAAGAGATAAGATTTCAGATGAGGCAAAAAAGAAAATACATGCGATTGGCGACAGCATCCGTAAAAATGATTTTTCAAACTCAGAAGTATGCAGTTTGCTCGATGTACTTTCGCAAAGATTGTTGCTCTGTAAGGGAAAGAAAACATACGCTTATTTACCAAAAGAAGAAAAGCAAATAGTTGATGAAATCTTCCGCAAACTTGCTGAGAATGAAGAGATCAAAAATATGTATGATGAGTGGTGTAGTCTGCAACAAAGAATCGTAGGATTTTATCATGACAAACAAATTGAGTTCCCTCCGCTTGTTGAAAATAAAGAATTCAAAAAAATTAAGAATGCGATTGTTTCTGAAGCTGTTAACCTCGGAAACAATCTTTTTTTTGATAAAGAAGCTGATAAAAAAACAGAAGAAAAAAACAAGGAAGAGGACACGGATTATTCACCCGACAGAATGGAATTTGCGGAGAAGAAATCGGAGACAGGTTTGCTCACAAAACAGGAGCAGGAAATACTAGGATTTGATATTCTAAGCAGATATATTTGTGACTTCAAAAACGGAATGAAAAACGCTAAGACTCAACTATATAACAAAAAGAATTATGAGGAAGCTTACAATGCTATGGTCAGTCAAGTTAAAAGAGGTAATGTCCCTGCTATGTTTGAACTCGCAAAAATGTATCAGTCAGGCTTATATGTTGATAAGGATGACAAAAAGATGAATCTGTTATATCGAAAAGCACTTGAAGGATATTTGAAGTTGGAAGAGAAAACGCCAGGTGACTTTTATGAGTACCAAATAGGCAGAATTTATACACTCGAAACCGAGAATCAGGATATGGGAAAAGCAATAGAATGGTTCGAAAATTCTGCTGAAAATGGAAATAAGTTTGCGATGTTTTCACTTGCAAATATTTATTATTACGGCAACGGAACGGATGTTGATTATTTTAAGGCATTTAACTATTACAAAGAAAGTGCCGACAAAGGATGTACACACTCATATTACAGACTTGGATATATGTTCAGGAATGGTATGGGATGTGTAAAAAACACAAAAGAATCAGATGTTTGGTTTGCAAAAATGATAAGTTTATATTCAAGTGATAAGAAACTGCAGAATGGATTTAATTGCTACAGATTAGGACAGTTATACGAAAAAGGCTGGGGAACTGAAATTGATTTTGATAAAGCAAAAGAATACTATCTCATTGCATCAAAAGATAAAAATTCAAATGCAGAATTTGCTCTTGCAAGAATTTATTTCAAAGAGGGAAACGAAGAAGAATGCTTGAAATATATTGAGCTTGCAGAAGAGCATGGAAATAAGTATGCAAGAGAGTGGTATGAAAAGGTTAAAGAATATCAAAACAATCAGTATCAGCCATCAGTTATAGAATCAGCCGCGAATCTTTTTTGCAGACTCGCAAGCATGATTGAAAACGATACTGATAAGAAATCCGAAGGATTTAATAAAACAATTGTCGACTCTAAAGAAAGAAAACGTATCATCAAAAAGAAACAGAGCCTCGGCATCAAAATGGGGTGATAAATTGGTTAAGAAAAAGTTTACCGATGAGCAACTCCAGAGAGCAAGTAATAT
>JAZPXS010000295.1:0-11863 GCA_045543775.1 Clostridia bacterium | reverse complement strand
GGTCCTATAAGAACTCCGGCAATGAGATATGCCGTTACTGAAGGGAGCTTCAGAGGTTTAAATACTCTGGTCATAAGAAGCCCTGCAAGAAGAGCTATTGATACGGATAATAATGTTGACATTTTGGTCATCCTCTTTCTTGAATTTTGTAAATTTATATGTTATGAAATAACTTTGTTAAGATACTTGATTTTCATAATAACAAATGAAATCAAAAGGGAAAGTACGGTTGTTACTGCAAACAAGTACAGCGATGTAACAATTGGCGAGGCATCTATACAGAAGAACTCCATAACTACCTCAAGAACAATAATATGTACAAGATACACACCGAAGCTGTGTTTTGCAACAAACTGTACAGCCCTGTTTGCTCTGGTGGCAAAAAAGCGGAAAATAACAAATGCAGATGACGCCATTCCGATATGGCAAAAGCTGTAACCGCTGTTTGTAACCAGATTTATGTAGCCGGCTGACGAATTTGCGTGATTGATAACCACTGACAAAAAGAGGCACACAAAAGCAAAAATTCCGAAGAATAAAGTGTCGCCCTTTCTGAAATCAGCTTTGGCAAGTATGTACCCCAGAATATAGCAGGGAATATACCCGTTGCAAAGAGCATCAAACAGCCGAATGTGCAGTGAGAACACGGTGTTTAGTATGGGAAAAATCGTACTGGATGAAAACAGAATAACAACAAGCAGTGTAAGCTGACGTATTGAACATCTGTCCGTTATACATTTAATAAACGGTGTGAGCAGATACAGTGCCCCGAGCATATACAGATACCACAGGTGATAATATGTTCCCGTTGAGAAAAAACCGTTGAAAAAGCTTGCAAAACTTAATGTACTGTTATTTTTTATTACATCAAAGATATAATAAATTACATTCCAGAAAACAAGCGGAATTACAATCCTGCCAAGCCTTTTTTTGTAAAACCCTCTCATATCGGAAGCACCCTCTGATGAAAGCATAAGATATCCGCTGATCATAAGAAATATGGGAACCGCCGTTCTTGAAAACGCATTAATAACAAGGTTGATATACCAGGATGTTGTACCGAAGTTTTTCTCTTCGGTAATAAAAAATCCGATGCAGTGAAGCAAAACCACCATTATCATAGCATAGCTTCTCAGGTAATCCAGATATGCAACATGTTTTTTCATATACTTCCTCCTCATTGGTAAAAAAGCACAACAGATGTATTATATCACTTTGAAATTCGGTTTTCAAGCAAAACTCAACTGTTTTTTACAATTTTTATCTGTTGTACTCTTTAATCTTTCTGTCAATACGGCGTTTTGCTTCCTTTTCAGCAATGGAGTTACGCTTGTCGTAGAGCTTTTTACCCTTTGCAAGTGCCAGCTCCACCTTGACCTTGGAACCCTTTAAGTAAACCTTGGTGGGAATGAGGGAATATCCGTCCTCCTTAACCTTGCCTATAAGCCGGCGTATCTCCGCCTTGTGCATAAGCAGTTTTCTCTCCCTTAAAGGATCCTTGTTAAAGATATTGCCCTTTTCGTAGGGGCTTATATGCATACCGATGATTATTACCTCACCGCTCTGCACCGAGGCAAAGGAATCCTTGAGATTTATCTGCCCTCCCCTTATGGACTTGACTTCTGTTCCGGCAAGGGAAATACCGCACTCATAGGTTTCCTCTATAAAATAATCGTGGTATGCTTTTTTGTTCTGAGTTATAAGCTTTATGCTTTCTTTGTCTGCCATAATACATCACCTTAATTCAAAATCAATATTTCCGCTCTGAATATCGGCGGATACTACTTTTATTCTGACACTGTCGCCTATCCGGAACTTTCTTCCCGTATGTTCACCGCAAAGAGAAAAATCCCTGTCGGAAAATACATAGTAGTCATCATTCAGAGAAGACAAGCGTACCAGCCCCTCCACGCCGTTATCGAGCTGGGCATAAAATCCAAAGCCTGTACAGGAGCTTATTACCGCATCATACTCCTCACCGATTCGGGAGTGCATATACTCTGCCTTTTTGATATCCTCGACCTCACGCTCTGCCTCCATTGCGATAAGCTCCGTCTCGCTTGAACGAACTGCGGCGTCGGAAACAAATTTTGCAAAATACCGCATACGTTTTTCACTTATACCGCCACGAAGATATTCCTTGATGATTCTGTGTATGGCAAGGTCAGGATAACGTCTTATGGGTGAGGTAAAGTGGCAGTAGTACTGAAAGGAAAGTCCGAAATGACCGAGACATTCGGGGGAATATCTGGCTTTCATAAGAGAACGGAGCATAACTCTGCTTACCATAAGCTCCTCTCTTCTGCCTTTTAATTTATTTATTATTGAGGCAAACTCTCCGGGATGAGGCTCGGAAGAAATACGAAGTCCCATATTCTTTGCAAAGTCATTGAATCCCCGTATTTTCTCCGATGACGGTTTTTCGTGAACTCTGTACACAAAGGGAATATCCGCCCAGAAAAACTGCTCTGCAACCACCCTGTTTGCCAGAAGCATAAATTCCTCTATAATTTTGTTGGATATACCGCTTTGGCATTTGTATATATCCACAGCTTTGCCGTTTTCGTCGGTAACAATCTTTGTTTCCGGAAAGTCAAAATCTATGCTTCCCTTTGCCATTCTCCTTTGGCGGAGAATATCGGAAAGCTCTCTCATATTTTTCAAATCTTCCAATATATCTGCATATTCACGGCAAAGTCCGTCATTCCCCTCCAAAATGGCTGTTACATCATCATACGTCATACGGTGGCGGGAGTTGATTATTCCCTCGCATATTGTGTGATCTACCACATCTCCGTTTCCGTTTAATTTAATCACCACAGAAAGAGTAAGTCTGTCTTTGTGAGGGTTGAGACTGCAAAGGTCATTGGAAAGTATGCGTGGAAGCATTGGCACCACACTTCCGGGGAAATACACACTCGTACCTCTGGAAAGTGCCTCTCTGTCAAGAGCACTGCCCTCTGTAACATAGTGGGTAACATCCGCTATATGAACTCCAAGAGTATATATACCGTCGGAATATTCTACGCAGACAGCGTCGTCAAAATCCCTGCTGTCCGCTCCGTCTATTGTTATTATTTTTTTGCTTCGGAAATCTGTTCTTGAAGATATATCCGCCTCAGATATGGTTTCATCAAGGTTATCACATTCCGTCATAACCCTTGGCGGAAAATCCTCCTTAAGTCCGTGGGAACGCATAACAGAAAGGATATCTACTCCTTTCTGCCCCGGATAGCCCAGTACTTCAACTATTTCCCCCTCGGGTTTTTGCCTTTTTCCTGTAATATCAGGCCATTTTGTAATTCTGGCAACGGCTTTTTGTCCGTTTTTGGCACTTGCAAACCTTTTTTTACTTATGAATATATCAAAGGGTACCCTCTCATCATCCGGCACAAGGAAACCAAAGCTTCTGCTATTTTGAAAAGTTCCCACAACAAGGTCGGTTTTTCTTTTTATAATCTTTGTAACCCTGCCCTCGGGCCCTCTCGGGGTGTTTTTTGAAAGGGTAATCATCACCGTATCGCCGTCAAAAGCACCGCCAAGTGCCGACGGCGGAATAAATACATCATCACCTGTGTCACGGACAACAAATCCGAAGCCTCCTTTTGTAAGAGACACTGTTCCGGTAACAAAACCCAGCTTATCCGGTGAGGCATATTTCTTTTTTGAGGTTCTGAGTATTTTTCCCTCTTCCACAAGTTCGCCGAGTATAAGCATAAGCTCTTCCCTGTCATCAAAGGGAATATCCAGCATAAGCATCATATCTTCCGCATTGACAGGCGGAAACCTGTCATCGGACAAAAACTGTTCTATTTTTTGTTTCCTGTTCATAAACTAAATGTTCCTTATTTTTAAAATATTGATTTTAAATCAAACGGACGGAATTTGCCGTCGTACAGTCCGTAAAATTCCCGAAAACCTATATCCCACAAAAGCCTTGCAGCTTCGCTGAAGTTAAAATCCAGCGCTTCGGGACAGTGCGCATCGGCAGAAAGAGTAATTTTGCCGTTTTCTTTCTTAAGGATGTGCAAAAGATTTTCCTTTGGGTAAGGCATTGTTCTGTAACCGCGGAATATAGCTCCTGTATTTACTTCAAATATGCATTGACTTTCAAGCGCATACAAAAAATACTTTTCTGCAATCCTGTCATATTCGGGATTATTAAGAAAAGTATTAAAATACTTTTCATCATACTTTGTAACAAGGTCAAAATGTCCCACTATATCAGGCTTTCGTCTAACTATATACTCCGAAAACTGTTTGTAGTACATATCTGCAAGTGCAAGATAATCTCCGCCAAATTGCTCTGCAGCATTTTGGAAGGTATCGCTGCCGCCGTCTATTTCCAGATATTTGCCGTCAAAGTATATATAATGAGAAGAACCTATTATATAGTCATAATCCTCTCTTTTTACATAATCCAGCATATCCTCTTCCGCACCAAGATACACCTGTATTTCCTTGGAATATTTTTCCTTTAGTCTCTTTATTTCCGCAATATACCCGTCTGTATCGGTAATACAGTAACTTTCATCAAAGGAGGTATGTCCGTGACCGGAAAAGCCGATTGAACCAAAACCCTTTTCAATTGCGGAAAGTATCATTTCCTCGGGAGAGCTTTTTCCATCACAAAAGGATGTATGCGTGTGAAGATTTGTAAGCATTGTATCAGTCTCCTATATATTTTCCATTTTCTATATCGTTTATAACCTGTGCTATTGCATTTTCCTCGTTACTTACAGTAACAAAGTCTGCAGCTTTTTTCGCTTCATCACAGGCATTGGAAACCGCAATACCTACTCCGGCGGCATTAAACATAGATATGTCATTGCAGTAATCGCCTATGGCAACGGATTTGGATTTATCAATACCCAGATGTCTGCACAGCTTTGATATTGCAGTACCCTTTCCGATACCTTTGGGAAGAATTTCATATAGAGTTCTTTCGGAACGGATAAAGGTGAAACGGTCTGCGAGGGGATGCTCGTTTAAGAGCTTTATAAGACTATTCATTTCGTCCTCATCCGAGCTACCGAAAAGCACCTTTGCAAGCTCATTGCCTACATCGTGGTAGTCGCAAACAAGGTTCGGGACACCGGTAACCGTCCTGAAATACTCCATTACATTATTTTCCCTGCTGAAATATATATCATAAAAGGCATTGGGTTGAATTCCCACCCCGGGAAGCTTTTTGTCAACCTCTTCCACAAGGGGTATCGCCTCGGAAGGGAGTTTTTCTGCCCATATGTAGTCTTTCTTTTCAAAATCGTAGAGCCCTCCGCCATTAATACAGCCTATGGGGGCGTTGGGTTTTACAATTTCATATACATCTTTTGCACAGGATGGCATCCTGCCGGTAACAAAGGTGAAATAACCACCCTGAGATTTAAAATACTCTATTGCCCTGAGATTTTCCTCCGACACAGTTTTGTCATTGCGAAACAGTGTTCCGTCAAGGTCTGTGCAAATAAGAACTCCGCTGAATTTTGCCATAATATGCCTTCTCTCCTTTTGTGTTGGTTGCAAAATCTACCCATTATTTATTATACACAAAATTTTGAAAAAATCAACATCTGAAGCATAAAACAAGACCTCTGCGAAGATTATCGAAGAGGTCTTGGAAATTTTATAAAATAGCCTTATATTTGGTGAGCCATTTACCACGCACAAATCTTGTTCCGAAGCATACAGCTCTGAAAATCCAGTCACAAAACATAGCACACCATACGCCCATTACGCCCATTCCCATATATTTGCCGAAAACATAGCTTAGTCCCACTCTGAATATCCACATAGATGTTATGGATAAAGTCATAGTGTATCTTACATCGCTTGCCGCACGGAAGGCGTTTGTGAGGCAAAATGCAAGAGGGTGAACAAGAGCAATTGCAAAAGAATGAATAACCAGCAGATTACGTGCTATAGCTGTGGACTCCGGTGATAAACCGTAAAATCCCACCAGCTGTTTTGAGAATATCGCCATCACGAGGGAGATGGATGCCATCATAATATAGGCAATTTTTAACAGCTTCTTTGCATACATTTTTGCCTGATCTGTTTTTCCGGCACCTACACACCTGCCTACAACAACTACCATCGCCATACCAATAGCTCCTCCGGGAGCATACTGAATCGGTGCAAATCCGTTTGCGGCGGCATTTGCCGCTATCTGCACAGTACCAAAGGAAGAAATGAGACTCTGGGTAATTACCTTGCCAAACTGAAACATTCCGTTTTCCATACCGTTTGGTATTCCAATGGCACATATCCTCTTTATAATATGAAAATCCGGCTTGTAGCTGAAAATCTTTTCGATATATACAGGCAGATTCTTGTTATGTACAAGATATATCATAACTGCAGCACCCAGAACTCTTGAAAAAAGTGTTGCTATGGCGGCACCTGCAGCACCCATATTAAATTTAAAGATAAGAAGTGCATTACCCACCAAATTAGTGAGATTCATAATGAGAGATACCTTCATAGATATCTTGGAATTACCCATTGCACGGAAAATTGATGCTCCTGCATTGTAAAGGCCGAGAAAGGGGTATGATGCTGCGGTAAAGAGGAAATATATCTTTGCGTTTGACATAACCTCTTTTGTTACACTGCCGAATATAAACGACAAAAGTTGTTTGCGAAGCACCAGAACTGCTGTCATAACAGTGACGGATACCAGAAAAACAACCCATACAAGCTGTTTTGCAGCATTATTAGTTTTATCCTTTTTGCCTGCTCCGATGAGCTGAGATATCGTTACCGCACCTCCGCTTGCAAGAGCCGAGAATGTATAAACCATAAGCAAATTGACAGAGTCAACCAGCGAAACTCCCGATACTGCCGCCTCTCCTGCTCTGGCAACCATAACCGTATCCAGCATACCGATGGTAACTGCCAGGAACTGTTCTATAATGAGCGGAACTATTATTTTTGTCAATTCCCGATTTGTAAATAACATACATATCCCTCACAATCATCAGCATTATACCACCATAAACAGAGCAATGCAATTCTTTTTTCTAAAAATACTTGTACAAAAGATAGATTTATGTTATACTTGCTGCGGTGATATTATGGAAATTATAGTAAGCCGTACCCGAAAGGGTACGAACCTGTTCCCAATGCACAAGCATGCATACCCCGAAATATCTTTTTATTCAGAAACAGCAGGAGTACTGAAAACCCCGGACAAAAGCTATCCCTTTTTCCCCGGGAGCATAGTAATAATTCCTCCTGATACTTACCACAGTACAAGCGGAGAAACAGAGCTTGACGGAATATACCTGAGGGGGAACTTTAATACACTTCCCCGGTTAAAATCTCCTCTTGTTCTTCGTGACAACAATGACAGCGAGGGAAAACTGCTTATCAACATTATTTACAACAATCGCTTCGGAAAGCGGGAATACCTTGCATCTCTTTGTGATGCATACATTCATTTTCTCATAACCAATATGCAGTTTGATGACGAAATAGGCGAAGCCGTAAAGGAAATAAAAGATGAAATTACCCGGCTTGCCTATGACTCACGGATAAATCCGACGGAAATACTGAAAAAAAGCGGATATGCCGAGGACTACATCCGTGCAAAATTCAAGGAAGCCACAGGCAAAACCCCCACAGCATTTCTTACGGATATCAGGATAAAGCACGCAAGATTTCTTACGGAAGCTTTCGGCTCTTCCATCCCCCTTACACAGATAGCCGAAATGTGCGGATATACCGACTATGTGTATTTTTCCAAAAAATTCAAAGAGGCCACAGGAATGTCTCCCAGAAAATACCGTGACGGTTAACGATTCATATTAAAGTATGTTTCCGGCACATCTCCTATTATTACAGTTTCGGATATAACAGCAGAGCTTGATACATCGGATATCCCCTCAAACCCCGGAAGAATAGCGGCAATCTTTACCTCAACCTTTGCAGTTACACGATGGAGAACCTGATTTATTCCTGCAGGAATAAACTTGCTTACAAACTCCACCTCCACGATATCAAATGGTACAATCTTTAACCTTACCTTGGGACCTACACCCGTAAGAAACTCAGAACCGAAAAAATTGCCAAGGGGTACTTCCACATGGTATTTCTCCTCGTCATCAAGATACTCCAGAACCTTGAGCGATATATCGGATTTCATTGCATTGACTGCATAGCTGTTTAGAGTAACAGACTCCACCTTGCCGTCGAGGCTTCGATAGATATTTGTAAGCTCTCCGTATTTTTCACTTTGAGTCGCAACCGTGGATATGGCACTGTGTATAGCTTCATTTGCAATCTGCTCTACACGGGACTGCGTTACGGAGTGAACGGTTCGCATCATTACAACATACCCGCAAAACAGCAAATACACCAAAGAGAGAGTTAATATAAGTAACACTGCGGTCATAAATATGTGTTTTTTTCTTATTGTCATACAAACCACCCCATGCATAATATGAAAAATAAAGAATAATTGTGAATATTTTTTTACATTTTATATCTTTGGCTTGATAAAACACAAAGCGTATGATATATTCTATATAATGATACAAAAAGGAGATTTCTTTATAATGGTTACTTATCACGAACACATAATCAAAAGAGCAAAAAAACCTGCAGACTATGTAATTTGTGCACTTACACCGGTATCGTGCCTGATACTTGCATATTTACTCACCATTGTGTTTGGTGCACTGATTCCGTTTTTATCTTTTCTTATACCTGCAGCCTGGGTTGGTGCAGGTTACTTTGCATTTAAAATCATAACAGGAAGAAATATTGAATTTGAATATCTTCTCACCGACAGCGACCTTGATATCGACAAAATAATAAGCAAAAGCAGAAGAAAGCATATTATATCCGTATACCGCAAGGAGATAGAGGTTATAGCCCCCAACGGCAGCTCCAACCTCCCCTCCGGATGGGAACAGTATAAGGTAATAGACGCTTCCTCCCATCCCGATGCTACCGATGCCTATGTCCTCATTGCACAGCAGGAAGCAGAAAAGATTGCGGTTATATTCTGCCCTACCGAAAAAATGCTGGAAACTCTGACAATGCGTAACCCCAGAAAAGTATTTAATGACTGATATGTACATCGGAACAGATATCGTAAAATGCGACAGAATGTCAGCTTGCCTTAAAAAAGGCATTCCGTCTAAAGTATTCACACCCGAAGAGAGCAGTTACATAGCTTCCAAAAAAAATAAAAACCAGACTGCGGCAGGCATATTTGCCGCCAAGGAGGCTGTGTTCAAATGCCTTGGAACAGGAATAAGAATGCCCCTTACAGATGTATGCATAACTCACGATTCTATGGGTGCCCCTGTCTGCTTGCTTTCGGGAAAAGCACATAGTATTGCTGCAGCACTGGGAATAGAAAGCATCAGTGTGAGCATATCTCACGACGGAGAGTATGCACTTGCCGTTGCATCGGCAGAGAAAAACCCGGCACTTAGCAAAGCTTTCAAAATCCTTTCCGTTTTTGAAGATGCCGGTAACAATGTGATAACCCCCTGCTTTGCAAAGGAACTTCTTCCTGACAGGAGAAAGAACACTCACAAAGGTGACTATGGCAGACTTTTTGTACTTGCAGGCTCTACGGGCCTTACCGGTGCCGCAATTATGGCATGCAAATCCGCCCTGAGAAGCGGTGCAGGACTCATAACTCTCGGGTGTGCAAAAGAGCTCAACCCCATATTCGAAACATCCCTTACCGAAGTTATGACTATGCCTCTTTCCGGTAAAGACGGTATGTTGGACACAGGAGACGCTGACAAAATTATGGAAAAAATTAACTCCTCCGATGTGTGTCTGATAGGTCCGGGATTGGGGAGAAGCAGGGACATAACAGAGCTTGTGCAGACTATCGTGACAAAAAGCAAAAAAACCTGCATAATAGATGCAGACGGAATAAATGCACTTGCGAAGAATATAAATATACTGGAAAAGGCAAGTTGCCCCGTGATACTGACTCCTCATTTGGGAGAATTTTCTGCTCTTACGGGAATTTCCGTAGATAAAATATCGAAAGAACCTCTGAGCGTCGCTTTGCCCTTTGCAAAAAAACACAAAATTACACTTGTACTTAAATCCCACGAAACAGTTGTATGCACAAAGGACGGATTTTATAAAACAAATATCCTTGGCAATCCCGGTATGGCAACGGGAGGAAGCGGAGATGTTCTTGCAGGAATTATCGCATCGTTTGCCGCTCAGGGAAGAAGTCCGGAGGACAGTGCATATCTTGGTGTATATCTCCACTCTTTTGCAGGAGATATTGCCGCACTTGAAACCGGCGAATACTCCCTTACGCCGGAAGACATCATAAAAACGCTTCCGAACGCCATAGAATATACAAGGAGATGGCACAAAATTGCGAACATACACAGAAATTAATCTTGATGCACTCACAAACAACATACGCAAAATAAAATCTGTAACAAAATCTAAAGTGATGGCTATAATAAAAGCCGATGCCTACGGTCACGGAATAGAAAGAATAGCTCATACTCTCTCCATGGAGGGTGTAGATGCCTTTGGAGTATCTAACGCAGACGAGGCTATGGAAGTACGTAATTTTGGATTTTCCGAGCCGATACTGATTCTTGGTATAATATTTCCCGAGGATTATCCCCGTATAATACAAAATGACATTACATGTGCGATAGATACTTTTGAAAGTGCTAAAAAGCTCTCCGATACTGCTATGCAGCTGGGAAAACAGGCAAAAATCCACATAAAGCTTGACACAGGTATGGGAAGAATCGGTTTTGTATGCGGCGATGACGACGAAGCCGTTGCCAACGAAATACAAAAAATCTCACAGCTTCCGGGCATAAAAATAACCGGAATCTTTTCTCATCTGTCAAGAGCTGACGAAGAAGATTCATCCTATGCTGATATGCAATTTAACTTATTTACATCTATGTGCAGCAGACTTACAAAAATGGGCGTTGACACAGGAATCAGGCACATTGCAAACAGCGGTGCTACCGCACTCTACCCCCATATGCATCTGGATATGGTCCGTGCCGGAATGATACTCTACGGAATGGCACCGTCGGAATATGTGTTTAATGCACTGCCCGGTCTTATGCAGGTTATGTCCTTCAAAACAAAAATCTGCCATATAAAGGAAATGCAGCGAGAGTATCCAATAAGCTACGGCGGAACCTACAAAACATACAAAGGTCAGAAGATTGCAACAATTCCCATCGGCTATGCAGATGGATTTTTGAGAAGTCTGTCGGGAAAAGCATCGGTACTGGTAAACGGCAAGTATGCAAAAGTTGTAGGAAGAATTTGTATGGACCAGTGTATGATAGATGTAACTCATATTGAAAATATAAAAATCGGCGATGAGGTTATAATTTTTGGTACAGATGGTAATAATACTATCACCGTAGAATCTGTTGCTAAGCTTATAGATACCATAAACTATGAGATTGTATGCTCGGTCACCAGACGAGTTCCCCGCGCTTACATACAAGGCAACAAAATAACCGAAACGCTCAATTATCTTGAATAGTCAAAGCTTATGGAAGAATATACATTTGACATTGAGCTCTCACGATTATATAATTATTATATATCAAAAAACCTTTGAAAAAAGTTTCAGGGTCAAGAGAAGGGGGCACGGTTGTTTTGTCGCATAACAAAAAAATTCTCATAAGTTTACCGGACAATCTTGTGAGCGAAATTGACATTCTGGCAACTGCCGGAAAAACTGACAGAAATAAACTTCTTCAGGAAGCCGCAGAAGGCTATGTGGCACGCAAAAGGAGTGCCATTACTGAGGAATCCCTGAAAAAAGGCTATGAGGAAATGGCGGATATCAACATAGAGATAGCCGAATTCTGTCTGGAACAGGATA
>JAZPXS010000294.1:0-9216 GCA_045543775.1 Clostridia bacterium | reverse complement strand
ATCCTATGAAAATTTTGATAAGAGCACCTTTTTTGGTTTTTACCATTACTACTCCGTTGGGTGCAGCAGGATGTATATCTTCGATGGGATTTATCTCAGGTACAAAACCCGTAATTTCTTCACAAGTATCGTTCATAATGTAAAGAAGAGGCCCCAGATTGTGAGTAAGATAATTCATTGATGTAAGGTATGCTCTCCAGGTAAGAATCGGCTTGCCGTTTTCGTCATACTTGATATGCGATGAATCATGCATATGAAGGTAATCGGATTCAGCATAAATTATATCTCCGAGCATACCCTCGTCGTACATCTTCTTCCAAGAATCTATAAATGCCCAGTAACAGCAGTTTTCAGCCACCATAAATTTTAGTTCCGGATGAGCTTTTACTGCTGTGTTAAGCTTTTTGGCTTCTTCAAAAGATGAGATGTTTGGAATTTCACAAAGTACATGCTTTCCGGCATCCATACACTGTATTGAAATATCACAATGTGTCGAGATATGAGTTGCAACAAGCACAGCTTCAACATCCGATTTGAGAAATTCCTCCACAGAAGTATAATATTTTACACCCTCTATTCTCTTTTCCGCCTCGAGATAGTGCTTCATTTCTTCAAGCCTTTTGCTGTCCATATCACAAACTGCACAGGGAATTACATTTGGATTGTTTATCCACATTTTGTACATTCCTGCACCGCGAGGTCCCAAACCGATACATCCTATTTTTATTTTCCTGTTCACAATTACCATTCCTTTCAGTTGTAAAATAAGGAGGGACGGAATGTCCCTCCCATATCAGTACGGATAAATAATTGCCATACGCGGCGAACCATTGTAAGAGTAAAGCATTACTCTGTTTGACTCATGAGCAAACTGTGCAATGTCCATATACTGCTCCAATGCAGGTCTGACACCATCTGTGTTACATACCAGAACAGTAGTAAATGCTTTTCTGGGGTATACCTCCGTAAGTCCCGCAAGGGTTTCTACTATGAATGTTTCCTTTGTTATATCTTTAAAAGATGCAAACTGGAATCTGTAAAATCCGTTGTAATGGGTAGGAGAGCCGCCGCTTACGGTGTACCATGTATTAAAGCCCGGGTCTTGCGATTCATTACCCCACTTGGGAAGTTCTTCATCATAATCAAAAACCCTCTCTACTGCCCTAACAGCTGTGGACTGTGGCTGATATCTTATAATATCACCAAATCCGATTTCATTAGCGGAAGTTACATACACATTAAGCTCTGCCGGAGACATATTTACAAGCTTTTCTATATCCACCTTGTGTCTTACATCAAAACACTCCGGCTTGTTCTGGTATAGAAGTCCGCTTTCAACCATACTTTTATCTGTTTCTGTGAGGAAAGATACTTCTCCTCCGTTATCCACATTTCGTCCGGTAACCTTTATATAATTTTCACCGTCTACAATAGTCTTGCGAACATCCTGAACAACCATTATTGGTGCAAGCTCCTGCTCTACAACTGCAAGCGAGCTTACAACAGATGAGCTGTCTTCTGCAATACCGCCGGTAGTGCGTACAAAGCACATGGGGTATCCGTACTCATCCGGCATATATGCAAGCAGGTTGTGAGATGTTCTGTTGTTGTTACCGCAAACGCTATACACATCGGATATACTAAACAGGCTGTCGTTTATCTCAGAAGCAGAGTATTTTCCGTCTGTTACCGGTATTATAAACACCGGTGTGTCCCTCTTTGCCTGTCCTACCATATTATGATAATCCCAAAACGCCGAGGATGAAGCGGTATACATAGATACAGGTATTTTCTCACCTATCTGAAAATCATCATAAGACGCCAAACTACTGTTTGTATTTACAGTATCAAGTTCACAGATTTTTCCTGCGGAATTGAGTTTGAAACGCAAAAGCTCCTGCTGATATATTCCCGAACCTGATTTACCTATAAGCCTTATAAGGTCGTCTACTGTAACGGATGAACCGTCCAGCTTTAGTTTGTCTGCTGCTTCATATATATTCCAGCTGCCATCCTGGGTATACATTCTGAACATAACCCCGGTATCAAAGCCGGATGGAATATGAACCTTTTGAGAATATGCTATTATCCACTTTGAATCCCCGGCCTCTTTATTTGGCTCAATCCACAGTATCTCTCCTGCTTCATCTATGTAGACATTTACTGCATCACCCGGATTGGGTTCAGGATTCGGCTTGTTATTCTTATAGAAAAGAGAGTAATTGTATGGTACCGAATCTATCTCAGCATCGTTATCCGAAAGCGTTGAGATTATTCCCTGCATCGACTTATTATACACAACTATTTTGCTGCCTTCGCCATCGGGTGTTGAAAAAAGCTTGATAACCGTATCGGAGGCAACCTTTCCTACCGAAAGTGTGTTTCCTTCCTTACTTTTTATACTGAGCTTTTCTTTGGGAATATTCAGTCTGTTGCCGTTAGAATCCATTACCACCAGATAGTCGTCGCTGCTAAATGAACTCTCCACATAATGAGCAGTATATTCCTCTATAAATACCACCTCATATGTGCGGTCATTGTCATTATCAAGAAGTCTCAACTGACCGTTTGTAATCAGCAAATCTTCATCTTCGTAATATGGATAAGCGACACCATTGCGTATCACATCGAAGTCCTCGGAAAGCTTATAGGTTGTTTTTTTGCCGTCTGCGCTCTCTGTAAGAATCTTATTTGATTTTATATCTTCTTTATCAGTTACAAGAGCAGCTGCAGGCAGGACTACGGTATTGTTTGACTCTGTAGGCCATGCATAGATTACTTTGTCATAATCTGTTACAAAGTACACAGACTGACCAAGATAATCTTCCGTAATGCCCGAATTATCCACAAAGTCTCTTCCGCTTATTGTTGCATAATCACCTTTTGTACTGCTTCCGTTTAGTGAGGTGTATGTGGTTTTTTCCACTATGCCCTCCATAACCACCATATCATATCGGTTTTGAAGCAGGCTTTCGTCCTTATTCTTTCCTGCTACAATCTCTCCGTTTTCTATTGCATGCAAGTCAAAAACAGGTGCCATAAGAGCATTATAGAACACAACAGCAGCATTTCCGCGGCTGATAGGCTCATCATAACTTTTTGTTTCAACATTGTTTAGTAAATCCAGCTCACGCACGAATTGAATCATCTTTGTCAAACTGTTGTTATAGAATTTCGCCAGCGGTTCACCGTATCCAATAGCCCGGAGCGTCATATACAAAAATTCTTTTTTTGTTATATAATCATCGGGACGGAATGTAGTATTTTCATATCCTGTTATGTATCCCTGCTCATATGCAGAAAGAACTGCATCATATCGGGGGTGATCCCTTTCAACATCGGTAAAGGGTATGTGTCCCGAAGATGTATATTTTGCACCAAAAGCATTTACAACCATTTCTGCCGCCTCGGCACGAGTCATAAGATGGTCAACTCCGAAAATGTCCTCGTTGACATTATTTATCATACCAAGCTTTGACAGCAGTGTAATTGCATACTCCTGACTCGTTCCTGCAACATCTTCTCCTACTTCTGCCGCATTAGGGTCCACAAGGTGACCGTATATTTCCATTTCTGCAAGTACAAATATGAACAAATCCTGTTTTACGGCTCTAACATATCTGTACGGCTTTTTGATATTGACATCAACCTCTACTGGAACGCCGAAATCTGCCGGCTCTTCTCCCATGGCAACGATTGTTTCTTTTTCGGCAAAATCGGGAGTGTTGGAAAACTCAAGGTTAACAAGACTTCTGTACTTGCCGTCATCAATATCGGGACGGTTGTGAAACACAACCTTTGTTATACGATACTCTGTACCAAGGTCCACCTGAATATATGCTCCCGGAGCATATTCCGAACGTGCCCAGATAGTCTTAAGGTCACCGTCTATTATGTTATTTGGTGAATAGTAAGACAAGGTAGAGGATGCTGTTACTTTCTTTCCGAGTGCAAGATTTTCGGTGTCCTCTTCAGCCGAAGCTATAAACGGAGGAAATGTTCCAAGTAACAGAACCATACTAAGTATTAAACAAAATATCTTTTTCATTTCTCTGTTCCCTCCTCAATCAAGCTTAAGAATCTGCTGAATATAACCGCCGCCTCTGCACGTGTTGCTGTTTTATGCGGCGAAAATTTTCCTTCGTCCGTGCCTTTGATAATGCCCGCAGATGCAAGGGCTTTTACAGCCTCTATGGCATAAGCGGATATTTCATCTTCGTCAGTGAATACCGGTGTATTGCCTTGGCATACCACACCCTTATTCTGCAGTGCTCTATATATTATAACTGCCATATCCTGTCGTGTTATACCTTGACCAATGCCAAATATATTATTTGAAATACCATTAACCAAATTGTTAGCCTTGGCGGCACTTATAAACGGATAATACCAGCTTCCTTTTATGCAATCCTGATATAGGTTATCACTAAGGTCAGTATCTATATTCATGGTAAGTACAAGCATCTTTACAGCTTCCTCACGGGCAAGGGACTTATCCGGATCAAAAATGCCGTTTCCTCTGCCTACCATAATACCACGCTGCGACAACAGATATATGTGGCTTTTTGCCCAATCATAGTCGGATATATCTGCAAATCCATCCTCCGACTCCTGAATATCTTCGCTCTTAATATTGTCAGGTTTGGGAGATACTGTTTCCTCTTTGGTTGAAGGTATATGGTATTTGCCTCCTCCGCCGCTGCCGCCTGTTATAGGTGTCGGACCGTTTTTATCGTCAAGCTCTTCAATTATATCTGCTATAACATCGTCCATACCTTTTGTGTAATCGGCTTTCACTGTAGAAGCATTATCACTCAACTCATCGGCAATTTCAATTAAGTCAAAAGAACATTCAAGGGTAGACTCGCTTATTCCCAGGTCTTTGTAATAATTCCTCAGAGCAGTTTCCTTTTCCTTTTTCGTTCCTTCTGATATCAGGGAAAGTCCGATTGCACGGCGATAAGCTTCAACAAGTCCCAAAGCTGTATCGTGCTCCACAACTTCTAACACTTCCGGAAGGAAAAACTCAAATTCTTCAGAATCATAATCCGGATTTTGGAAAAGTTTTGGCATAACAGAAGCATATGTGTCTGTCACAGATCCAAAATCCTCAGTGTTTAATGTTGCATCTATCACAATTGCCGCCTTGGAAGCAGCACTTACAAGATTGATATCCGTTTCGGAATATGTATAATAATCAAATAGACCTTGTCTGAATGCATTCATGGCAAGCATAAAGCTTTCACCAATGGTATTGTATTTCTTTTCAGCATCTTTGAGTTCATCCAATACATCCTCAAAGAAATCTGAATGTTTTTCAACCAGACTCATAAAGTTATCTGCCGTAACGGTTTTAAAATCTGACTCTATGCTTAGAGTGTCTGCCTTATCAAACACAAATGTTTTACCGCATAAGTCTGACACAGGATTATCTGTCAACAGCACAATTTTATAGCTGCCTTTGGGAGCATCCTCTGCAAAATCATAAGACAAATCAAATGCCCATGGTTTTCCGGTACCTCTTGGTGCAGTTACAAACTTATGTTCATATATATCATCTTTTCCGTAATTTTCAAGACTTACACCGGGTTTGAGAATCAGTACGCCTACAACACCTGCATCTGCATCACCCTTCAAAACAAACCTGTCGCCTATCTTTTCATAGCTCACATTGCTGCCCTCGGAACCCTGATACAAACCAGCCTTGCTTGCCAAAGCAATATTGGTGTAATGGCTAAGTACCACAGGACCGTTTACAACAAACAGTTTCCAGGTATCATCTGCCGAAAGGCTTGTTCCAAGTTTCACAGAGTTGTATGCTCCGCTTTTCACCAAAGAGCAATCGTCGTATGAACTTGTTCCCTTACTGCTCTCAAATATGCCTACAACCCTTTCTGCACAGGAAGAGCCCGTAAGAAGTTCAGCACTGTAAGAAGCTGTATCCCCTGTAACCTTAATATCTTCATAAGTTATAAGGCAATACGAATCCCCTACATATTGATCTATATCTTCTGATTTGGCATATACACCAAATGTACCTGCTGCAAGACGCATCATATCTGCCTCATGAGTGGATATCATACCCACATAACGATAAGCCTTGGCATCATCTACAGGAAATACCAATATGCCGGTATTATTGTCGGAATCATATTTTGGCATTCCTACATTTGCAAGCACCGTATATGTTGCTGATTTGAAATCCTTGTCATTAGTTGCAACAATGCTAAAGTTAGAACCGTAGCTTGAACCGCCCGTGAACTGATATACTATATGTGAAAGGGGCACGCCGATACCCAAATCCACCATCATACGAAGTTTATTTCCGTTTGCTGCCGAAACGCCTGTAACAGTTGACGGATTATCATCCACAAAGTTTTTTCTTACTCCGGCAGCAGCCACGCTTGTCTGGTCGTTATATGTGTCTGCGTTATTTGCAAGATAGACATCCCTGCCGGTGCTGAGAAGTGAAACCGCACCACTCAATGCGGAAATTGTACCGCTTTCCTTGGGTGTATACACCGCTATCTCCGCAAATCCGTACTTGGTTTCCGTGGTTTCTTTAGGTCTTTCCAGTATTATATAGCGGTATTCCTTTTTACTCTCATTATTTGCCAAAATATTTGTCAGGGTTTCCTCTTCCTTTGGAGAGGGTAAATCCGTAATTTTGGCAAGAAGAGTCTTGTCCGAGAACATATTGTCATTTGCACCGTAAATTTTAAGATTATCCGACGAATTTTCCTCGGCGGGACTAAGACCGAATCCCTCAATGGGATACTTTGCACCAAGGTCTATTACAAAATCCGTTCTGAGACCGTAAGCTCCCTTGGATAACCACGAAGTATCCGTATCCCCGTCAACTGCCATGGCAGGATCAGTGTTGTCTGCGGAATTTATTGCAAAGGCTGCTTTATTTTTTGCTATGTCGGTAACCGAATCTATATCAAGCTCAAGTTCGGGATCAGGACCGGTCCCGGGTTCTTCGCCACCGCCTCCGGAACCGCTTAGGTTTTCTGTCTTGGTGTATACATCAAGGGATGCAAGATTTGTTCTGGAGTATGTAGCAACTGATGAAGTATCCGGTATCCATGCACCTACATAACGATACTTTTCAGTGAGATTAACAGGATATACTTCCATTGAACTGGTTGTCATCGCACTGTTATTTGTTTTTTCATGAATCAAAGTTATTTTATCCTTATAATTCTCATATTTGCTGGCTCCTGTCAAAACAGTCCTGTCATTGGTTACAAATATCTTAATATTCTGATTGAGGTTATCTGCCGTTCTACCACGGGTTGCTGTAATGTAGTCAATCGTCTGAGGCTCTCCAAGGTCTATAACCACATTGATATCCTGACCTGCAGGTCTTGTGTTATAGAAACTTGTGGTGAGTTTACCATCACTTACATTATTGTAGTTACCGGTAGAAGTATAGTTGGAGGAGGTTGGCATAAACAAACTTACAAGATGGGCTCTGTTGTCTCCCTCGCTGAGACTGCGAACAGGCTCTGTGAGTGTTTCAGTGGCATCTGTATATACGAGCAAATCGGATATACCGAGTTTTTGAATGTAATTTCCTGCAGAAACCGTAAACTCCGTGCTCTCAACAATTACATAACGGTATGCATTTTCTGTGAGTGTGGAAGGCTTGGTAAAGCAAACCTGTCTGGCATTACTAAGTCCATCTGCACCAAACTTATTAGCACTGCCATAACTTAACGGGTTATTGGTAACATATATCTGATAGCCACCCGAATATCCGTTCATAGGACGATATACAATTGCATTTATAGGATATGGTGCCTCCAGATCAAGAACAAATTTCTGTTTCAGATTCTCATTTCTGAAGTTAGCATCTGAACTGGTTTCGGTCTTTGTATAGGTTATGTTTTCTGCAAGATATGTTGTATTAATATTTCTGTCATTTGCATACCAGGGAAGATATTTTTCATCAATCGTACCACCACTAATCTTATAAGTGGATGTCATAACAGGCTTAAAAGCCCCTATCTCCACCCAATATGGTGCGTTTTCTGCAACGTTGGATTCTTCGGTATATACCTCAAGTTCATTGATAGCCAAAGCTCCTGACTTTTCTATATATACAAACTGTGCTGTTTTGTTTTCGAGCGTACTGCCTGCTACATCAAATTCAATCCACTCATTTCCCTTTATTACATATTCGGAGCCTTCCTGAACAGAAGCAGTTGAAGCATCAAATATGATTCTTTTGTCAGTAGGCAATGTAGGTAAATACATTTCTCTGTAATCATACATACTATCATCGGATATGTATATCTTCATAGAGTTGCTGTTGCTTACATTCATACCAAAATAAACTCTGATATTATCAATAGGATACTTAGCACCAAGATCGACAAAGTACCAGTCACCGTATCCTGTATAGAACTGAGTAGTTAAATCACCGTCGGTGGCATAATCTGCATGGTAGCAGTTACCGTAAGTGTCGGTAGATGCAGACTGATAATACGAAAAATTCGGTCTGTTTAAAGCAACATTAACAAGTCCTTCGCTTTCTGCCGCACCTGCAACTACGGGCAATACCGACATAATCATAAGGGCTGCCAAAACAATAGAAAATATTCTTTTCATAAATATAATCATTCCTCTCATTTATAATACAGACATGTTTATCCGTAGCGGATTACTTTAATTTAACGGGCATATCACGGGTAAGGATTCCAAAATATCCGCTTCTTCCAACAGGCTCTTTTACAAGAGTATCAATAATCATCAGCTCTCCCGAAGAAATCTCTATTCTGTCCATATCTCCCTCAGGAGTAATCCTGATTGTAAAAGGATTGTAAGTATCAAACACAAAGCCTATGCTTCTTACTGAAGAACAAAGATACTTTTCGCCTGAAACAACCTTGTACAGGCTAAGCTCCTGACCTTTAAGCTCTGCAAGATAGTATGAATTCTGAATTTCTTTCACATCATACATAAGCTCCGGTGTCTGTGCACAGAACACAATTCCTATACCGCTTTGCGTATCCATACGCGGTATATTGATATCAAATTTTATGTTGTTTCCAACAGGCACCTTATTCATAGTGGGTTGGAACCAAGGGGAAATCAAAACGCCTTCACCAAATTTGGAGGGTGCGGCATTGATGTTTCCGCCATTCCACAAGGATAAATCCATATTCAAAGCACTGCCACTGTCCGGCACTGCCCCGCTTATTATATCCA
>JAZPXS010000293.1:0-10943 GCA_045543775.1 Clostridia bacterium | reverse complement strand
GCCTCCGTCACTATGCCCTCGGATGTGCTTTATTGTACACTTCCCTTATATGATTTTTCATAAGCTTAGTATACACCTGAGTGGAAACAATATCCTTATGCCCCAGCATTTCCTGAACAGATGCAAGATCCGCACCGTTTTCCAGAAGATGTGCCGCAAAGGAATGTCTCAGAGTGTGAGGAGTAATATCCTTTTTTATATTAGCCTTGTCGGCATAGCTCTTGATGAGCTTCCAGAAGCCCTGACGAGTCATCCTTGTGCCGTTACAGTTGACAAAAAGAGCATTTTCCGAAGAAGTATTGACCATACTCGCTCTTGCACTCATCATATAGTCTCTTACTGCTCTTATGGCGGTTTTGCCAAGGGGTACTATTCTTGCATCATTTTCGCCCACGCACTTTATGTAACCGAAATCCAGATCAAGGTCTGCTCTGTTTAGTGATATAAGCTCCGAAACCTTGATGCCCGTAGCATAAAGAAGTTCCAGCATAGCCTTGTCTCTCATACCCTTTGAGGTTGCTGTGTCGGGGCATTTCAGAAGAGAGTTAACCTCGCTTGTGGTAAGTACACTGGGGAGCTTTTTTTCTGCCTTTGGAGTTTTGAGCCTGTATGTAGGATCGGAAGAAACAAAACCCTTAAGGTGAAGATATCCGTACAGTGCCCTCACAGATGCAACGGAACGTGAAACAGAAGAGGGAGCCTTGCCCTCAAGCTGCATATATGTAATGTAGCTGTGCATATCGCCGGAGCTTACCTTGTCTAACTCCAGGTTTCTTGCATCTATATAGTCCGAAAACTGCTTTATATCTCTTGTGTATGATTGCAAAGTGTTCCTTGCAACCTTTTTGTCATTCTGTAAATATTCAACGAATTCACGCATAAGAGCGTTCATCATTATTAACCTCCTTAAATTCGGGTACTGACACTGCTTATTAACTGCCCAGAACCAAAATTCCTATACCTATCTGCACACACTGGGCTATACACATCAAAATAAAAAATATCAAAATTCTGAAAAAAAAGCGAACAAATTCCGCAGGCCTCTCACCCTGACTTAATCTTGACACATTTCGCGAAAACCTGAGAGAGGCAACAAAAAGAAGAATTTCCAGGGGAAGCACAAGAAAATTAGAAACAAAAACTGCGAAAAAAATCCCCATTGCGTCGCTCATAACACGGCATCTTGCCGCAAGTCCCAAAGAAACTCCCATAAAAAAGCTCTCCAGGGCAATAATCCCTCCCGGAAGAACAGAAGCGGGAAAGGACATTGCAAAAATCGCCACCGAACCAAAGAAAATCATCTCCGAAAGGATGGCCTTTTTAAGTCCCGGCACAAAGGAAACACCCTCAAAAGTGATATTTCTTACAAAAAGTGCCGCTTCGGAAAATACACCGCCCACACAGCGAAAAGAGATGATGATGCCCGCTCCCACAAAAAGACCTGCAAGAGCAAAACACAAAAACACTGTTCCGACAGACGATGAACTGCCCTCTTTCATATTTATCCCTCCCGAAAATCACAATATCATAATACAAATTATGAAAACCGGGAGAAAATTATTACTTTTTCATTTTTTCTGCTTTTTTAAGGCAGGCATCTACCGCCTCAAGAACTGCATTTCTAAATCCGTTTGCCTCAAGAGACGCCACCGCATCTATTGTAGTGCCTCCGGGAGAGCAGACCATATCCTTAAGCTCACCGGGATGGATGCCTGTTTCCATCTGCATAAGAGCACTGCCGTACAAGGTCTGTGCTGCCACGGTATATGCCTCACTGCGGGGTATACCGCATCTCACGGCACCGTCGGCAAGAGCCTCAATAAACATAAAAGCATAGGCAGGGCCGCTGCCGCTTATTGCAGTGTAGGCATTTATGCTCTCCTCTGCAATACGAAGAGTCTTTCCCGATGCGGAGAAGAGCTTTTCCGCAAAAGCGATTTCGTTCTCTTCTGCCTTTGTGTCGGGAGCAATAACCGTCATTCCGCCCCCTGCAGAAAGCGGAAGATTGGGCATTGTGCGGATAACCTTTACATCTCCCAGAATACTCTTGATGTAATCTATGGTTACCCCTGCCGCTATGGATACATAAACCTTGGTATCATAACCATCGATTTCCTTTATATCGCCAAGCAGAGATTCAAAACCCTGAGGCTTAACACAAAGAATTATGTAATCCGACTTATTAACAAGTTCTTTCAGATTTGTTACATTTATATTAAGTTTTTGCACTTTTTCGGAGACAGCAAGCGAGTTAACAAGAATATTTTCCGGCTTGAAAACCCCGGAAGAAACTGCACCGCAAAGTATGGAACCGCCCATATTTCCTGCCCCGATAAAGCCTGTGATGTGATTCATAAATACACCTCCGTCACTTCTTCGCCCGAAGCGAAGCGAATATTATTATATCACAAATCAAATTAAATTGTAAAGAGTTTTTTAAAATTTTATCAAAGATTATGTAAACAATTTGCCGACCTTGACTTTTGCAGCTTGCTATGATATTATAATTATGTATATTTTATTGTAGGAGTGAGGCATAATGGAAAACTTAATTCTGGTTGTTGATGACGAAAAGCCAATAGTTGATATATTGCGGATGAATCTTGAAAAAAACGGATACCGTGTTATCGAAGCCTACGACGGAATAACTGCCGTAGACAAGGCACTGTCCGAAGAACCCGACCTCATACTTCTGGATGTGATGCTCCCCGGTCAGGACGGCTTTAATGTGTGCAAAAAAATCCGTGAAACCTCGGGTGTTCCAATAATTATGCTTACCGCAAGAGAGGAAGAGGTTGACAAAATTCTCGGTCTGGAGCTTGGTGCCGACGACTATATGACAAAGCCGTTTTCCATCCGTGAGCTTATGGCGAGAGTTAAGGCAAACCTCAGGAGAACCCAGTTTGCAGGCAGAGAGGATGCTCCCGGCGAAATCCTTACCTTTGGAGATCTTGCAATAGACATCGAAAAGTACGAGGTACGAAAAAGAGATAAGGTAATTGAGCTTACATTCAGAGAGTTTGAGCTTCTTAAATTTCTAGCCACAAAAAGCGGCAAGATTTTTTCCAGAGAAAATCTTCTCAACAAGGTCTGGGACTATGAGTTCTACGGCGATGTGCGTACAGTGGATGTAACCATAAGACGGCTTCGCGAAAAAATCGAGGACAACCCCAGTATGCCCACATATATTATGACAAAACGCGGTGTGGGATACTATTTCGGAGCATAAAAATGTTTAAAAGCCTAAGTCTCAAAATTGCAATGATGTTTGTCCTGCTCACAATATCCATCATAATCCTTATAGGAGCATTTATGACGGAGAGTATTGACAAATTTTACGGAAACGAATTTAACAACCTTATGAGTCAGGTGTTTACACAGACCTTTTCCGAGGAGCTCAATTCTGCTGCCCAGAGCGGTGCAACTGCTCACGACATTTACAAAAATGTCAGTGTTTACATCAGCCAGATTGGTGTGGACTCCTTCAGAAATATGTATCTTCTGGACGGAAAAACGGGAAAAACCATCGGTACTCTATCCACCAACAACGAGCTTGCAAAAAATCTTGAAATATCCCCCAACATCATTGCCGCTATGAGCGGTATGCGGGGCAATGCGGATTTTTCCGGCTCGGGATATATGGACTATGCCGTTCCCGTGGAGGATGCAGACTCCGTCAGGTTTATCGTGTACATACGCGACTCCAAGGAAGAAACAAACAATGTAATAAACTCCATATTTTCCATTATGGTGCAGGCTCTTCTTATCGGTCTTGCACTTTCGGTACTTCTTTCCGTACTGCTTTCCAAAACCATCATTTTGCCTATTGAGTCTCTTACAAGAAAGGCGGCAAAAATTTCTGAGGGGGATTTTGACGAAATTATAGAAACACGTTCCTCCGACGAAATAGGAAAGCTGACCAACACCTTCAATCTGATGGCTTCAAGGCTAAAAAACACACTGCACGAAATACGAAACGAAAAAGATAAATCCGAAACTATTCTTCAGCATATGACCGACGGTGTTGCGGCATTTAACAAATTCGGTGAGCTTATCCACATCAATCCCGCCGCCAGAGAGCTTTTGAAAATAAATAATACCGCAGGACTTGATTTTAACACGCTTTTCGGAAGCACCACGGATGTGTCTGTGGAAAAAGTTCTTTTTCTGCCCCAGTTCAAGGGTGCGGAAAGAAACATAACAACCGACACCAATGAGCTTATAGTCCACTTTGCTCCCATAAAAAGCACCGAGGACAATTCCGACGGTATAATAGCGGTTATTCAGGATATTACCGAACAACAGCGGCTTGACAAAGCTCGCAGAGAATTTGTTGCAAATGTCTCCCACGAGCTTCGCACACCCCTCACCACGGTAAAGAGCTACTCGGAAACCCTCATAGATTCTCTGTCCGACGGCAGTCCCGATCCCAATATGTTTACTGCCTTTCTCAATGTAATAAACGGAGAAACCGACAGAATGACAAGACTTGTAAAGGATTTGCTTTTGCTCTCCAGACTGGACTATTCCTTGAAGGATATGCCCAAGGAACCCTTTGACATATCCAAAATGATAAAATCTTTGGTGGAAAGACTCCGTATTACCTCGGACGAAAAAAAGCAGACCATAACCTATGAGCCAACCAATGCACTTCCTGTGTATATGGGTTCTCCCGACAGAATTGAGCAGGTTCTCATCAACATAATAACAAATGCCATCAAGTACACTCCTCAGGGAGGTCAGATTCTCATAACAACAATGTATATGTACAACTCCATATGCATAAAGGTTTCTGACTCCGGCATAGGAATCCCCGAGGAAAGCCTTGAGCATATTTTTGAAAGATTTTACCGTGTAGACAAGGCACGCTCCAGAGAAATGGGCGGAACAGGCCTCGGTCTTGCCATAGCAAAGGAAATTGTGGAAGCCCACGACGGTACCATAGAAATAAAGAGCAAAGCGGGACACGGCACGGAAGTTATTATAAATCTCCCTGTTTTTCCTGAAATGTTATAGCGTTTTAAACTTCCTGTAATTGTTTTGTAATATTTTTATTATATAATATAATTACAAGTTGGCATATATATCGTGTTTTTACATACTAAAGGTGATTATTATGAAACTCAAAATTTTATTTGCAGTATTGGCCGCTGTTCTTATCATCAGCATCCTGCCCATATGCTCTATGGCATCTGCCGAAGAACTTGCTTCGGACTTTGTGGGCAATACCGACACACTCATAGACATCAAAAACCCCGTGGAAGAAGTTACTTCCACTTCCGGCAAGGCTTGTGTTATTTCTGCCGTTGCCGCAAACGGTACAACAGTTACGCTCTACCGCTTTGACAGTGCAAAGGGTACATATGTCAAGATGTATGCCGACGACGGCAAGGCTCTTGAGTCTGTTGTTGGTGCAGCAGGTCTTTATGCACAGAACATAGACCTTACATACGGAAGCAACAATATTCTTGTTGTTGCCGCATCCGGTGACAATACCGAAACAGTAAGATTACAGATAACTCTCATAAAAAGCAATCTCATAGATACAATCAAAAACATCTGGCAGAGTATTGTCGGCTGATACATAAGTGGTGATTAACTATGAAGAAGGAAACCATCAAGTCCGTTATTTTGACTTTCTTGGTTATAACTAGCGTAATATTGACCGTTAATAACTGGTTTAGTGAAAAATTATGGCCTTACGGCTATAATTTTTTTTCTAATTTAGCAAATTATTTTTCCATAGGGGATGAGCACAAGAGCTTTTACCTTTCCAAGGAAAACGTGTCCTCTCCTGCAAAAATTGTGGTAAATAACATCGAAAACCGCAGTGTTTACACCCACACATCCGAAGACTTCGACGAAATGACATCCCACATAAAGGCAGTACTCAAAAAAGGTCTGGAATCCAAATCTGCATCCGAATCCTCTCCGGAAGCCTGGAAGGATGCCCTGAGACATAAATCTATATATTTTTCCTATCCGGTGCCCTATGGACTGAAGACCTTTTCTGCTATACTGGACTCGCCCATAAATGCTGTTGCCGACGGCAGAGTTCAGGAATTTATTCTGATTTCTCCGGAAAATGTTACCGGAAGTGCTCACATCCTTGTAAAAGATGCGGACACGGAAAAATACACAGACATAACAGTTACCGAGGAAAGCGGAAAAACCGATGCCCTCATACGGAAATACGCTCTCTCTTCGGTGGGCGAATATCCGTATTCCTTTGAAATCAACTTTGATAACTCCGCAAAAAAGCAAAAGCTGACCATTGACTCCAAGGTGATTCTGCCCATAACCCCTGCTCAGGTTTCCACCGTGAGAGAAATAAATTATTTTGAAAACATTTCTGACGACAGAGATTTGTACACACGATTTCTGCGTTCCTTCGGCTTTAACACTTCCAACATACGAAAGAATGTAAATGCCGACAAATCCATTGTATTTGCGGAAAACTACGGAACAATCAAGATGTATCCCGACGGTCTTCTGGAGTTTAAAGCCATAAGCGAAGCAAAAGGAATAGAAATAGGAAAATCTCTCGAATTCTATGACACATTTATAGATTGCATAGAATTTGTAAATAATGTGTGGGACACCGCCTGCTCTGACGAAAATATGAACATCAACCTGTCCGGTGCAACCGCAGGAAGCTCCGACAACAGCTTTACTCTTACAATAGATTACTATGCAGACGGTATGGAGGTTGTATCTCTTCTGGAGGCAACCGACTCTCACCCTGCAATGAAGCACGCCATAGAAATAGAAGTTGTCAACTCCCGAATTGTTTCATACCGGCAGATAATAAAGGGCTATCGTTCCAACAAAGACAAACACCAGTGTACAGGTGTTATAGAAGCTCTTGATACCCTTATGGCAAACGAAAGCATAAAGTCCGACAAAATAACAGATATGTATATTGCTTACTATCCCGACGGAAACGGCAACTGCTCACCCTACTGGGTTGCAAAAACCGATAAAAATGAAATACGCATCATTATAGATAAATGAGGTGAATCTGTGTGAATCTGGGCAAGGTGAAAAATTTTCTCATAATACTTTTTCTGGGTATAAACATATACCTTATCTTGTCTATGCACTATTCCACTCGTTTTGCCGTGGACAAAGTAACCAGAGAGAGCTGTGCAGAACTTCTGGGTGAGAGGGGAATATCTCTGGATGTATCGAAAATTCCCGAATACACAGTAAACCTTAACAATATAGATACCCACAACGCTGTGTTTATGAAATCTTTTATAAAAAAGGTTAATCCGCAAATCAAAAATAACAAATTTGCTTTTGAAATTAAAGATGTCAATTTTTCCGGTTCGTCTTCTATCAAAAATTATTTCAAAAAGCTTGGCTTTGATACCGCATATATGAATATCGTACGCAAAGAAAATGCAGATTATATAGTGTGCAAAACAGGAAACTACAGAATATTTGACAATATAATAAAGATAACAAAAAACGGCAGAGGCTACACTGCAGAGGGCATATGGTACGAGCCGTCTACAAACAAAGTACAGTCCCGAAGCCGCACAAGAAATACTGTCTATATCACCAGCGTACTTCTTGATATGACTCAAAACGAAAGCATAATGAAAAATGCTCCGTTTGAAATAACAGATATATCCTACGGTTATCTTGCAGGCAAAGCATACGGCAAGGCATCACACGTTACTTCTGCCGCACTTCCGTACTACCGCATAAAAGATAATCACGGCAATGTGTATTACTTTGATGCACAAAGCGGAACATATCTCGAAAACTGATATATTATTAGGAGGAAAAGAAAATGGCAAAATCCAGAATCCCTATGGGAATGGGCGGTGCAAATATGAACAATATGATTAAGCAAGCCCAGAAAATGCAGCAGAATATGCTGAAAATGCAGGAAGAAATTGAAAAGGAAGAATTTGAAGCAAGTGCAGGCGGCGGTGTTGTGACCGTTACTATGTCCGGCAAAAAAGAGCTGACAACTGTTACCATCAAACCCGAAGCTGTTGATCCCGATGACGTGGAAATGCTCCAGGACCTTGTCCTTACTGCGGTTAATGATGTCCTCGGCAAGGTGGATGCTGCAAATAATGCTAAAATGAGTTCTATCACAGGAGGACTAAACATACCCGGTATGTTCTAAAAGGATTGGGTGTGTAAAAAAAGTGCAGACCGCAAAAAGGAATACTCATTAAGTATTAAAGCAGTTGCTTTCTATCAATATGCTTTTTAAAATGTTGAAAACCGTCTCTTTGCTGCGACGGTTTTCTTTTGCTAAACAAGAAAAACCGCTCAAAGGCGGTTTTTTCTTGTCTGTATATTATTTTTTCAACAACGATAATTATTTACATTGCCTGTATCCGGAAAGCATCCCTTATCGGGGGGGAAAAATTCATCAACGGGGAAGTGAACCTTATCAAAGATTTCACAAGGATTGCTGTCGCTTGTTACACTGCACTCGTCATCAGGGATACAGAAGTCGATAACAGGAATAAGAAGCTGTACATCTCTTACAAGTCTGACAATTGTAAAGAGACCGAGAGTGATAACTACTTTTCTGAGGTTTTCACCGTCTACGATATTTTCTTCAAAGATAGAGCATATACATTCGGGAACAGAGTTTACATCTGTTTCACCGCAGCAGCAACAACAATTGTTATCCTGAGGCTCTATAATTCTTGCACCAAGGGCAATGGGGTCTACAACTTCTGTGTGTGCCCACACATTATCTCACTGGCGAGGTCAAACACCTCATCGGTCACTATGGCAAGCTCTTTCCTCCTGTGGATACATCTTTTGTCGGGAGCAACATTTGCTCTTTTCCCAAGAAGAAAATCTATTGTTTCTGTTTTGTTGTTTACAAGAACTCCTTTGTATATAGGATTGATGAGTATCCTTTTTATCCCCTTGGGGTTCCAGAGGTTTCCAAGCTTTGTAACCTTTCCTGCGCTGTTAAGAGCTGCGGCAATTTTGCGGTATCCCATATGCTTTTGTGTATAAAGATAAAAAACCTCTCTCACAACCTCAGCTTCCCGGGGATTAATAGTCAGGGTGTATGTATCTACCTTGTCGTAGCCGTATATAAGGTTTGGCACTCTGCCTCTTTGGGCACCCTGCTTCTTGCCGAAGATAATTTTTTTTGACAGTGCACAGGATTCCTCCTGAGCCAGTGCCGCAAAAAGGGTAAGGACAAATTCCGATTCCCCCAGAACCTTCTGATTTGCACCGATAAATATCACATCCACTCCACGGGATTTCAGAGTGCGTATTCCCGTTAGAAAATCCAGTGTATTTCGTGCAAAACGACTGATATCCTTTACCAATACTGCATCAAAATCTCCTCTGCTGCTATCCTCAAGCAGTTTTTTAAACTCCGTTCGGTTTGTCATACTTTTTCCGCTTATACCACGGTCTGCGTATATTCTCACCAGAACATCCCCACGCTTTTTTGCATATTCTTCAAAAAAACGTTTTTGATTTACAAGAGAGTTAAGCTGTTCGTCGCTTCCGGTGGAAACACGGCAATAGGCTGCATATTTCAATCACAATCACCTCATAGAATTCTATGAGATTTTACCGAACATTAAAACCCTTTTACATTTTTTCGGTTTTCTTGACACGGCTCCGTAATTATGTAATAATATTTTTAAATTACTATGTAAGGAATGAATCGTATGAAAAAAATTTTTTCCATACTGCTTGCCTGCTTTCTTGTCCTTTTGGCACCCGGTATCGGGACATATGCCATGGGAAACAGTATATCAACATTCAAAGCCGGAACAATTAACCACCACCATGATCCATCAAGGCACACCCCTTTGGAATTCACCGTTACTGTTCCAAATGCCATATCAGGCGGAAGTCTTGTGGCGGTTTTCTACACAGAGGAGCAGATAACTGCTGTAAAAACCTTTGATATATCCGAATCTGCATCCATTGGCAAAATAACATTTGAAACTACTATGGAATCAGGCGACGGTCTGCCTCCCACACCGGATAAAATAAGGTTTTTTACCTGGAACAGCTCAAATCTCAAGCCTCTGGCGTATTCCACCGATAATGTGCTTACTGCAGAGGTTGTATCATCGGCAAACAAGAATATGGTACTCTACATACTGGACTATCTTTTGGGATATAACAAAAAGACAAATGTTATATCCTTTATGGAAGGTCAGTTTGATGATACAAAGCACGACAAAGTACTGCTTCTTCTGGAAACTATGAAAAAGTGTGCAGAGGATGCATACAGCAAAAAGGATACACAGCTTCTTACCAGTGAATACGGAAGAAGAGCATATTATGACGAAATTAACGAAGTCATTACTCTGCTCAAACAGGACACCGCCCAGATGGAAGAACTCAAAAACGTGTACAGCAACTTAAACGGGATGCCCGATGGTCGGGGAGCAGACTCCTATAAGGTAATTAACAGGCTCCTTGACTTCCTCAGGATAGATAAGGATGAGCTTTTAAAGTAAGTATTATGGGAATGTAAAAAAATCCGGACCGCAAAAAGGCAGGGATACCAAAGAATACAAAGTATTAATTAGCCTGTAAATCATTTAAAATCACCATAAATGTAGAAAAAACATCTGTTTTCCAGATGTTTCAGACTGTCGAAAAAGACCGCACCGCAAAGTGTAAATAAAAAACAAAGCTCATTAGTAAGGTATGAACTATACTTTATTAATGAGCTTTTTCATTTGTGAAGCTTTTGGCATAAATGCCAAAAGACTGAATTTTATACACTTTGCTTACTTCGTCATCGCTCATTGCCGTACTTCTGTACTGTCTGCTTCGCGATTCCTCGTCTGCGTCCATTTTCGTTCGTCTGTCAGCGTGTCGATTTTATCGACACGCTGAGACCGACACTTCTCAGTGTCGGTCTGATTAAGTCGGAGGCCAAGCGGTCTTAGGAAGACAACCAACCCAGACAACTC
>JAZPXS010000292.1:0-6591 GCA_045543775.1 Clostridia bacterium | reverse complement strand
CATTGCCGTACTTCTGTACTGTCTGCTTCGCGATTCCTCGTCTGCGTCCATTTTCGTTCGTCTGTCAGCGTGTCGACTTTATCGACACGCTGAAACATCTGTTTTTCCAGATGTTTTTCTATAAATATATGCCTTTTTGCTATTGCCCAAGGGGACTGTAAATTAATTCCGACGAATTAATTTACAGTCCCTTTTTCTAAAGGGAAAATACTATATATTAATTAATTTTTTCCGTAATTGGTGTTAATATTAAAGATATTTGTCATACTGTCAAGCGTATTTACAGACAATCCCACTGCCACGGCATTTTCAAATTCCGTTCTTTCTTCAGGACTAAAGGAATCGACTACGTCTTTGATAAGCTGTATTTCCTCTGCAAAAACTTTGCGAACAAGAACATTGCTTACGATTACATTCTGATCCTGCCAGGTAAGAACTGTTTTAAGGGCACTTAACACAGTAGACATAATAACCCCGGATTTTTCGGTAAGCACAAGCGTACCTATTTCCGTATTTACCTCGATATCCATAATCGCATCTTCCACAGCATAATAGGTTTCTGTGGATTCAAGCTCCATATTCTCCCACACTGCATGATATATTTTGTTGCCGGATGAACCCTGAGGAACGGATGTTACCATATACTCATCACTGTAAATAACAGCCTGTGTATTCATAAAATCCTGCGGCTCATACCATCCCATAAATGCAAAGCCATCATCTCTGTAAGGTATGGGAAGTTCAAATTCTTCATCGTATTCAGTATATTTATAAATAACAGTTGTTTCCTCAGCAAACTTACCCTTGGCTTCTTCGAGTATAGTTTCACCATAGGTTGCAGGGTTAAGCACATAGCCTATTGTGTGATAATATGCCCATTTAGCATAGTATGTCTTATCACCGGTGGAACCGGAGGGAAGAACTGTAACTGCTTCATCGCTTGTTACATCAGCATCCTTATCCTCAAACCATCCCATAAACTTGTATCCGGTCTTGGATGGAGCAGGGAGATTGTAGTCAGCATCTGACTCTTTGTAGGTCTTTTTCTGGCCGCTGATTCGTCCGCCGTCAAGGTTGTAGGTTATATTAAATGTTGGTTCTGCAGGAGTTGTTGTGTTATCGTCATCGGAGTCACCATCGTCAGTACTTCCGCCGGTACTTCCGCCTGTACTTCCTCCCGTACTTCCTCCCGTACTTCCGCCTGTGCTTCCGCCTGTGCTTCCGCCGGTTGAAGGTCTGCTGCCGCCGGTGCTTCCGCCGGTTGAAGGTCTGGAAGATGAACCTGTATTCTTGTTATCTTCCTTTTCTTCGTCCTTGTTTTCATCTTTGGATTCTTCTTTGGTTTCCTCTTTTGGCTCTTCTATAACAACAAAATCGTCCAGAGCCATAGCAAATTCGCCTCTGGTCATATTCTCCTTGCCACGGAATTTGCCTCCCTCTTCAAGAGGAATATAGCCAAGGCCTACAATGTTTTCCACTGCGTCCTTTGCCCATGAGGAAACCTCATCAGTTATTGTTACTTCCTTGTCGCTTTTCTTATCAACAATTCTGTCAAGTATTACACATACCTGTTCTCTGGTGATATTGTCTGTACCGCCAAAGGTGCCGTCTCCTCTGCCCTTTATGTATCCGTAATATATAGCAGGCAGGATATGTATGTAGTACCACTGGGAGGGATTAACATCAGAAAAAATGTTGTCCGCCATTATTTTGTAGTCAAACACAATGTTGACCATTTTGCAGAATTCTGCACGGGTAATGTAGTTACCTGCCTTGTATGTAAAGCTTCCGTCAGCTTCGGGAATACCGTTTACCACTCCGGCATTGTAGAGCTTTTCGATGCTTTTGCCAAGGTCCGTGGTGATGTCTACATCCTTAAGGGCAAATGCCTCTTTGGTTTCCTGCACGGTGCTGTCGCTTGCAAAGCAAAAGCTTACTGTACAGGTAATTGCCAGAATAAGAGCAATAAGAGCTTTTATTTTTTTCATTTTCCACCATTCCTTTCCTTGTATTTGGAATTCTGTTCAAATATCTCTGCACCAAAGGGTGCAGAGATATTTTTAGTTTCACTTATAATACTTTTTTGAAGCACAAAAGGTTGCAGGAAGGATTATTTAATATACTGGAAATATCTCTGTGCACCGGCGGTATGACTGCCTGTGTTGTATCCCTTGATATCCCTGGGACCTACTGTAGCCTTGTATGCATCACGGTAGAACTTCTTGGAGTGTGCTTCGGGAGTATACTTGAGTCCCTCGAGCTTGTTATGAATCTTATTCATAGCATCTTCAATTTTATTTACTCCGTGATAGTTCTGAGAGTCAAATATTGCTGTTGCCATAGTATCAATGTTAAATGCCTTGTCTTCCTCGGAAAGTTCGAGAAGTATCTTGTATACAGGATATGCCTCGCCGTCAGCATACACATAGAGGTTAGCAAGGTCTATTATCTCTGTGTAATCCTTGTCGAGCTTTTCTGCATAGAAGTTTTTCATCTTATCAATAAGATTAAGAATTTTGTCTTCTCTTTCTTCGTAGATATCCTCGATCTTATCATATGCACCGTCGATTTTGGAGTTCTTTCCAAGAACAATGTCCAGAATCTTGTCTGCTATTTCATAAGGGGTATATCCCTTGGGGAGCTTTCCGGTTTCGATATAGGTCATAATGACACTGTTTGCCTTGTTTGCATATGTGCCAAGAAGCTGAGATGCCGCATCAAGCTTTTCTTCAAGAGTACCTTCATATGTCTCTCCGTACCACATAACTGCATCGTGGAGAAGAATCACATTTTCAAGAAGAATATTGTAGTATCTTACAATGGGGCTTCCGTATACATCGTCAATTTCGTCGTATTCACCCTTCTTGATGCTGTAACCGCTCATTTCCACTCCGTCCTTGGAGGAATCGTAGTCAAGAAGCTCTGCAATCCAGTTCTTGTCAAGAAGCTTCTGAGCATAGGGGTTAATGGCAATAAGTCTCTTGGAATTGAGCTTATCTTTAATCTTAGGCATTGCCTTTTCGTACATATTTACTACAAAATCTCTCATATAGTAAATTCTGATTCTGGGGGATGTAGTAAACTTGTATTCTGTACCCTCTATATCCGCATCAAGATCAGCACGGAGGCTGTTTTCTGCATCCTTCATACCGCCTATGAAGTTTTCGAGAAGAGTGTTAACATAGTCTTCTACTATTTCTATATCCACTTTGTCTGTAATCTTTGTGAGAGCTTCCGGAGCAAAGTCGTTCATTATCTTGTCGAAGTCATATCCGTCCATTACCTTAGAGAGTATGGAGATAAACATAATGTTGTCCTCATTTACTCTCACACCGTTACCGGATACAAAATCATTGATTGTATTCTGGAAAGCATCTGTCTTCTTTAATGCGTCTACCGCATCCTGAGCGTAGTCGGGAATAAGCTCTCCGAGGATTTCTCTTGCATCGTTTTTATCTTCGATGTAGTCGTTTATAAGGTCATTCATATAGCCATCTATTTCGGCATCTATGAGTGCCTTGACATCGCTGTCAAGAGTACCCTGTATGTAATCATCCACAATACCGTCTACATTTTCATCAATCTTACCTTCAATAAATGTAATGGTTTCGGTATCGGTTATTTCATCGTTTACATACTGATTAATAAGCTTTGTTCCCTCTTCCTCTATAAGGCTGTCAACCTTGGGTTTGATGGTTGAGCCATTTTCATAATACTTCGCTCTTATAATCTTGGGGAACTCGGTATGCATAAGGCTATCAATGGTATCTACAAGGTCGGGATGGTGATTTTCCAGAGTTCCGTCTGCATAATCCTCTACCATCTTTTCGGTATAATCGTGTACATATTCCATCACTATGCCGTGCAAGTTTGTGTTATCCCAAGCCTTTTTGGCTACATCGTGAACGTGAGTATGATAATATGATTCAAAGAGATCGTTGAAGATTTCGGGATCAGCTGCATTTACACCAAGGTGATCCTCGTAGAAGTTGTCAAAGAGAGTTCCGTTATTTACAAACACATCTACTGCGGAATCTAAGTTTTCATCCTCTGTGATGAAGTTTGCAATTGCATCATTAAGTGCTGTGGAACCTGCCACAAACTTGTCAAACGCATCCTCTAAGTTTGAAGAATTTGATACATAGCTTTCATAAGCAGTATTGAATACTGTTTCATCCTCGTAGATACTGTCAAAGATTGCATCGTAGGAAGCATCAAAGAAAGTATCAAAGTTTGCAAGTATGAGGTCAGAAAGCTTGCTGTTATCTGCAAAGAAAACATCAATTTCTGTATTTATTTCGTTCTTTACGGTATCATTGAGAACTCCCTCAACATATTCGCTTGCTACCTGGTCAGGATTAAGTGCAGTATAACCGCTTTCTTTAATTGCAAGGGCAAGTGCTGTCTTGTTGGTCTTAATTGCCGCCTTGATATCGTCCTTTACAGAAACAAGGTTTGCCTCTGTGGAAATCCAAGTTTTTGCAGAACTGCGAACCTCTGCATTGTTCTTTGCCTGAGGCTTGATGCTGTTTTTGATATCATCATTGGTCCTTGCATAGGTCTTGATGTACTGCTCTACTGTTCCGCCTGATGTAGCTTCTGCAAGGATGGATGCCTTCACGGAAGAATTCTGTCCGTTAAGATCCTCTACAACTGCATCAATAATCGCATTTTTAAAGGTTGCACTGGAGCGGATTGTACCGTATACATCTGCCTTTGTCTCCGGATCGGAAAGATCTGCCATAAGAGCTTTGATTTCTTCCTTGAACATTCCGCGAAGCTCACTTCTGGATTCTATATCATCGATAAACTCAGGACTGTCAAGAACCTCGTCAATGTACTTAATAAGTTCGGGAGCTGTAACTGTATTTTCAAAGTAAACATCAATTACAAAGTCCACGCAAGCATCGATAATCATATCGTGATATTCACCGTTTGCAAGAAGTGTCTTGAGGTCGTGGAGAATATACTCAAATGTTGCATCACTGTCTACAAAGGACTTTTTGAAGTCTTCATTACCAATAATCCAGTCTATTACTATCTGATTTGAGATTATTCTCTTTATTACAGATTTTGTAAGAAGCTTTTCTCTTATTTCGCTGTCACTGAGAACCTTTGTGCGGATTCCTTCATCATCAAGAAGCATATCCACAACAAGGTCATTTCTTAAGATTTCTGCAATAAATTCCTCGTCATTGATATTCTGCTCTATATATCTGTCTATTTCTTTCATTATAAGCTCTTTTGTGATGAGCTTGTGAAGAGGTACGGGAATTTCAGGATTCAGAAGATTGCCGTTTTCATCAATAAGCTTTGTCTTTGCTGCCTTTTCAAGAGCTGCTGCAAAGATATCGGCATCTGTAATATCCTGTATTTCGTTAATTGTACTTTCAAGAGTTCTTCCCAGAGCGGTGAGAGCATCAAGGCCGGACTTTAAGATATCTGTATCAGAATCATAAGCCACAGTAAGCTCAATTCTGGGAATCTTAACCCCTTTAACCTCAAGATCTGTTTCGTAGGAGAATGTAGCAAATCTGTTCAGAAGATATACATTGATATCTCTGTTTATTACAACATCTTCGGGTTTGAAGATTTCCCACTCATCGCCTACCATATACCAAAGCTCAGGAACTATTTCGTGAATATTTCCGTCACTGTCAACATAGCCTTGCTGAACTGTGTAGGTATCGGGTGTGCCGAGCTTATCATCAATCTGTGCCTGAGAAATCTTTGTACCGGAGGGTATTTCATAGCTTCCTTTGTTTTTGCTTGTGCCTTCAAAGAGAGTTACTGTAAAGTACTCTTTGTCCCACTTAGCATAGAATGTGAGGTCTTTTGCTGTTCCTACAGGAATCTCGGTTACTTCTTCTCCGTCAAACTCTGCATTTTCATACCAGCCGGCAAAGATAGCATCCTCTGTATCTTCGAGCACCGGAAGTGTGTAAGGAAGATCTGCTGATGTGTACTTGGTAAGAGCATCTTCAGGAAGTGTACCATTGTCGTTAAGAACATATGTAATTTTGTATTCGTCGGGTACTACTGCACCGCCCGAAAGCACAACATCCATTGTACCCTTTGTATATCTTTCTGCTTTTACGGGGTTAGCATTTATTATGGTTGCAATTTCGGTATCCTGTGCCCCGTAGGAGAAGTTTACTATGCCGGTATATGCTGTGTCTATATCATACACAAGTTTAAAGAGCACATTGCCGTTTGCAGTAAGCTCTGCATTTGTTATGCCGTCATGTTCATTAAGCCATACTATTGTTTCGCTTTGTGTAAGAGTTCCACTGTGAACTGCTTCTACACTCTTTAGTGTAAGACCGTCATTTGTGCTTCTTACTACAGGAAGTGTAACTGTTCTGATTTCATCAATATCGTTAGGTACCTTTGTGAGGGTTACCTTTACTGTGAGGGTATTTGCAGCAGAGTCAATTTCATTTTCGAAAGCAAGCTTTGCAAGTTCGCTCCACTTTGCATAGAGCTTGAGATTGCCTTTTGTTCCCACGGCAACCTCTTCTATTGCATTGCCGGAAAATTCTGCATTGTCGTACCATCCCTCAAAGTCATATTCATCACTCTCGGCTGACT
>JAZPXS010000291.1:0-2744 GCA_045543775.1 Clostridia bacterium | reverse complement strand
GCATGGCTCTGCACATTGCCCATTGCCTTTGCAATGGCCTGATTAGAAGCTGTAAAACCAATTCTCCATCCGGTCATGGCATAGGTTTTGGATACACCGTTTACTATGATTGTAAGATCCTTGATTTTATCGTTGAAAGATGCGATGCTCACATGCTTTTCACCATCATAAATAAGGTGCTCATATATTTCGTCGGACACTACAAAAATGTTATTTTCTACTGCTACATCCGCAATTGCACGAAGCTCATCCTCTGTATAAACCATACCCGTAGGATTGGAGGGGCTGTTTAACACAATTGCTTTTGTCTTAGGTGTAATTGCCTTTTTAAATTCCTCTGCAGTGAACTTGAAACCGGACTCTTCGGTAGTATATAAAATAGCAGGAACACCGTCGTTGTACTTAACCATTTCGGGATAGCTTACCCAGTACGGTGCAGGGATAATAACCTCATCACCGGGGTTTAATATTGCACCGAAAACATTAATGAGAGAGTGCTTTGCACCATTGCTAACTACTATCTGTGAAGGCTCATAGCTAAGTCCGTTATCTTCCATAAACTTATCGCATATAGCCTTTTTAAGTTCCATAGTTCCGGAAGCGGGAGTATATTTGGTAAAACCGTTATTTATAGCCTCTATTGCAGCATCCTTGATATACTGCGGTGTATCAAAATCCGGTTCCCCTGCACCAAAGCCTACTACATTCATACCGTCGGCTTTCATCTGTTTGAACTTGGAGTCAATCATAAGTGTAGGTGACGGAGATATTGACTTGAATTTGTTTGAAATTTCCATTTTGGTCCCTCCAGTGATAAATATGAATTTATTGTACCATCATACAGCAAAAAATGCAAGTTGTTTACCAAAAAAATTCATTTTTTATGATTTTTTCGGTTTTTTGTTCAAAAAACACTGTTTTTTTGAAAGTTATATATGGTTTTTAAACAATTTGAATCAGGCATAAAAGGCATTTTCTATATAATTTATGCTCCTGTCGGAAGTATAGACCTCGCAGACATCAAAAGAAATCTCATCGTAGTCATCAAACTCTGTAACAAAAGCTCTTGATGCACTGATAATACGCTTTTGCTTTTCGTGATTTACGGCTTCTCCTGCAAACCCGAATCTGACAGAACTTCGGGTTTTTACCTCAATAATAGCAAGATGTCTTTCTCTTATAGCAATTATATCAATTTCGCCGTGGGCTCTTTTGTAATTACGCCTTAGTATTTCATATCCGTTTAATTTAAGATACTTGCAGGCTATGTCCTCACCTATTTTCCCAACTGTGTGTGTATTCATTATTTAACACCCTTAAAAGACATTCTGTGTATGGGACAGGGACCGTATTTTCGTATCGCTTCAAGGTGCTCCTTGGTACCGTAACCCTTGTGCTTTTTGAAATTATATTCGGGATACACGCTGTCAAGCTTCACTATGTATCTGTCCCTTGCAACCTTTGCAAGAATGGATGCCGCTGCAACAGACATACTCTTGGCATCACCTTTGACAATAGTCTCATAGGGAACATGCATCTCTCCGCAGCGGTTACCGTCAATAAGAGCCACATCCGGCTTTACCGAAAGACCGTCTACCGCCATGGTAAAGCACTTTAATGCGGCATTTAATATGTTTATCTCGTCAATTTCCTTTTCATCCACGGAAACTATCTTGTAGCACAACGCCTTTTCCCTTATTACATCAAAAAGCTCCTCTCTTTTCTTTTCCGTAAGCTTTTTGGAATCGTTAATTTCCGGTATATACACGCCTTTTTCAAATATCACTGCCGCCGCAAACACGGGACCTGCAAGAGGACCTCTGCCGGCTTCGTCCACACCGGCGATATATTTGCATCCCATATCATAGTATTTATTTTCGTATTCAAGCATCCTTCTGTTCCTCCGTAAAATCCTCCGGTTTTTCGAGAGACATATTGCCAAGCTTTGCACCGCGGAATTCATCCAGAAGAATCTTTGCGGCACGCTCTGTATCTATCTCTCCGCCGGATATGACAAATCCCCTTTTTCTGCCAAGAAGTTCAAGAAGCTCATAACCTTCCAGCTCTTCAAAATCTGTCATCTTATATCGGTTTGTAAGGCTTTCGGGATAGCGAATTCTGAGAAGCTCAAGAAGTCTTATTGCTATCTCCTCAATATCCATTATTTCGTCTTTGATAGCTCCTGTAAAGGCAAGCTTCTCTCCAACGGAAACATCTTCAAACTTTGGCCACAAAATACCGGGAGTGTCCAGAAGCTCAAAAGCATTTGGAAGTCTAATCCACTGTTTGCCTCGGGTTACACCGGGTTTGTCTCCTGTTGCGGCACTCTTTTTGCCGGAGAGCTTATTGATAAACGAGGATTTTCCTACATTGGGAATTCCAACTACCATCATTTTTATAGGACGGTTTACAAGTCCCCTTTCACGGTCACGCTCAATCTTGTCTTTTAATATTTCCTTGCAGGAGGCAAAAATATCATTAAAGGATTTTCCCGATACCGATGATATGCTCTTTACTCCAAGACCTTTGTCCCTGAAATATTTCTCCCACTCACGGGTGACGGATGCATCTGCAATATCGCTCTTGTTGAGCACAACAAGGCGTGGTTTGTCACCAAATATTTCGTCAATGGCAGGATTTCGGCTGCTAAGAGGTATTCTGGCATCCAGAAGCTCAATGACAATATCTATGAGCTTTCTGTTTTCCTCCATCATTCTTCTTGTTTTGGTCATATGACCGGGGTA
>JAZPXS010000290.1:0-2433 GCA_045543775.1 Clostridia bacterium | reverse complement strand
CATGGCTACGATCCGACTTAGGAGGTGATACCTAAATATTCATTACATGCTGCTTCTGCCTCTTCCACTTTACTGCCTAAAGAAAGTTTGCCCGGCGGAGTTGCTAGTGCGTCTAACTTTTTCACCTGCTGCCATACCGCCTCTAGTGCATCTTCATATTCCTTTCCTTTACCCTGCATTAAAAACTTAATAATCTCCATTAAGTCGTGCACATTGTAATTTTCGCCTACCGCAGCCCAAGGTACGCGAGTTGCTCCTGTGTTATAGCGAAAGTCTGTTGATTTGCTCATTTTCATTCTCCTTACCTTTTTTATATTTTATTCCGGAAATTAAAACTCCGGTTTGTATTGCTGGATTCGTTCTTCCCAACAAATTTCTCTTACTTCAATATCTTTAATTTTAAGTATGGTTGAATATGGTGAAAAACCCACATGGCCGCCAATGATAGGATCCAGGTTGTCAACAAGCTCCTGTATAAGAACGCCGTCTACCATAAGAAAGCTATGACCTTGAATTGCACCGGTAGTAATTCTGACTTCACTGCCTGCCTCATAGTGATAGAGGGATGTTAATGAGCGAAGCTCATCCTCAGGGAACCTTTCGATTCCGCACTTGTTATCATACCACCCATTAAGACCACAGATATATCCGCGTTTAAGATAATTTGTTTCCTCATCCCATGTCATACAGAAGACTGCATTAAGGTCTCGTGTTGCCGGAAGAACACTTGCCATTGTAAAACTAAACATAACATCATTTTTAAAATATTGTTTACTTAAAAGGATACCACCTTTGTTTTCCGGTTCAGAGCCTATTAAATAGCCAGACTCATAGTACCATTTTCCGCCCTTGACATCCCAAAGTTCAGTCCATTTTTCATCTGGTTGATAAGAAAGCAGGATCGGTGATTTGTCTACCAGAATTTTTTTGTTTAGCAGTAATATTTCGTTCTTCATGGTGTACCCCTCCTGAAATTAATTTTATCATAATGAAAGATTAAAAAACAAGTAATCTGTTCCTTGTTTTTATAACTATATTCCGTTTTTGGATAATTTGTTGACAAAATTTAGCGGTATGATATAATTGTTTCAGGTGATAAAAATGATTATTAATTATGATATCAAAAAAATTAATGCCGCTTTAGAGGATTTTTATAAGGCTACAGACATCAATATAGATCTACTTAAGGCTGATTTTTCGTTTGTGAGCGGACGAAGTCACCGAAAAAACACAGGTTATTGCTATTGTGTTCAGAATACGAATGCCGGGAAAGTTGCCTGTCATCAATCAGATATAGAGTTGCTTGAAAAATGTCGGGAAACAAAAAAAATACAGATGCATATATGCCATGCAGGACTAATAGATGCTGCCGCACCTATTTTGTATAATGATGTTATTATCGGCTATATTATATTCGGTGAAATGAGAGCAAACACGGATTTCTCCAAAATTAAAAGCTATCTGACATCTTTGGGGCTCGATTCTGACGAGATGGAAAAATATTATGATGCAATTCCGCTTTTTGAACCGGATAGGATACAGAGTGTTTCAAATATAATGATTATGCTTACAAAATATCTTTTGCTTGAAAATATGCTCAAACCTCATTTTGATGAGAGAATACAAAGAGTTATTGCCTATATAAATGAAAATCTTACAGAAGAGCTATCGATCCAAAAAATTTCAAAAAATACAAATGTATCAAAAAGCGTGCTTTATGAAAGATTTCACGAAACCTTTAATTGCACTGTAAGTGAATATATTAGCGAAAAAAGAATTGAGTTATCATGCGATTTCTTGATTAAAACAGATTTGTCGGTTGAATACATTGCACAGAAGGTGGGTTTTTCAGGAGCTTCATACTATGGGAAAATCTTTAAAAGATTAAAAGGTACAACACCTCTTAAATACAGGAAAATTAACGCAATTAAATAATATGATTCATTAGAGCTAATAGTTCCTATTGTAACTGTAAAGAAAAAGGAGAAAGAATATGAAAAAAACATTTTTTTATTTTGATGATGTAATATGGTTATTTCGTGATCTGACAAGACAGAAGCCCAAATCAATATTTGACCATTTTTATCTAAAAACATTTAAAGAAGCACACGAAAAATACGGTATGAAAGTCCAGATGAATGTATTTTATCGCACAGATTATTTTTATGGCATGGACGAATTTACACTTGCTGATATGACGGATGAATATAAGTCTGAATTTAAGGCCAACTCAAAGTGGCTCAAGTTTGGTTTTCATGCGAAGCAAGAGTTCCCTGATTATCCTTTTGTCAATATCAGCTATGATGATATGGTAAAAGACTTTGATGCTATCCGAGACCAGGTGGTTCGTTTTGCGGGCGAAGAATGTTTTGCTGATACTGTGTGCTCCCATTGGAGACCTATAAGCAAGGCGGGGTGTAAGGCACTTGCCGA
>JAZPXS010000289.1:0-3561 GCA_045543775.1 Clostridia bacterium | reverse complement strand
TATCTCATTGCCGGAGTTCTTATAGGACCTTACTGCCTTGGTGCTTTGGGAATTGACGGTCTTGGCTTCAACAGTCACGAGTCTGTGTCTGCCCTGACACTTGTATCCGAAGTTGCACTTGCTTTTATTGCTTTTTCAATCGGTAACGAATTCCGTGCAGATGAACTTAAGAAAACAGGAAAACAGGCTCTTGTTATCGGTATATTCCAGGCACTTGTTGCAGCACTGCTTGTGGATATTGTTCTTGTTGCACTGCACTATATAATGCCCGACAAGATTTCAATTTCTCAGGCTATAACCCTTGGTGCAATAGCAACTGCAACGGCACCTGCAGCAACTCTTATGGTTGTTCGCCAGTATAAGGCAGACGGCCCTCTTACAAGACTTCTTCTCCCCATAGTTGCTCTGGATGATGCAGTCGGTCTTATAGTTTTTGCGGTATCCTTCGGTATAGCAAAAACAATTCACAGCGGTCAGGTGGATATAATTTCCATTGTGGTAAATCCCATTGTTGAAATTATTCTCTCTCTTGGTCTTGGTGCTGTGATGGGACTTATTCTCACAAAGCTTGAAAAGTTCTTTAATTCCAATACCAACAGACTCAATCTTACCATTGCATTTGTTTTCCTCACAGCATCTCTTGCTATGATTAAATTCCACATAGGACCTGTTCACATCGGCTTTTCTTCGCTTCTTGTTTGTATGATGCTTGGAACAGTATTTTGCAACACCTGTTCCTTGTCGCACGACCTTATGGAAGCATCCGACAAATGGACCTCTCCGCTTTTTGCACTGTTTTTTGTAATAAGCGGTGCAGAGCTTGAGCTTGGTGTATTTACAGATATTGCGATTGTGGGAATTGGTATTGTGTACATCCTTTTCCGTTCAGCAGGAAAATATGTCGGTTCCTTTGCCAGTGCAAAGGCTGTGAAGTGTTCACCGGAAATATGCAAGTATCTTGGTATTACACTTCTTCCTCAGGCAGGTGTGGCACTTGGTATGACAATCACTGCTATGCAGCTTGGTGCAGAAGGTAACCTTATCCGCAACATAACACTTTTTGCAGTTCTTATATACGAGCTTTTCGGACCGCTCTTTACCAGAATGGCTCTCACTGCCGCAGGAGATATCAAGCCTATGTCCGATGAGGTTAAGATGCGCCGTCACATAAAGCTCGAACAGGCTAAGAACAGAACAAAATAATTATGGACAGATTTAAACAAGCGATAAAACATCCCATAGCGTATCTTAAGGCTCTCATTAAGTGGATTTTTATTTCCGCTCTCGGCGGTTGCCTCGGAGGAGTTCTGGGAAGTGTTTTTCATATAATGATAGACCTGGTGACAGAATTCCGGGAAGAGAACGGATATGTAATATATTTCATTCCGTTGGCGGCAGTTATTATATGCGTAATGTACGGATTTTTTAAAAACCGAGGCTCCCTTGGTACGGACAGGATACTGGATTCCTTGAATAAGGATGAACCTATACCCGCAGTAATGATTCCTCTCATATTTGTAAGCTCAACAGTAAGCCATCTTGCAGGTGCTTCTGTGGGCAGAGAGGGTGCTGCACTGCAGCTTGGCGGAGGTTTGTTCCATATAATCGGCAGAGTGTTCCGTCTCAATCCAAAGGATATGAAAATAGCTGTAATGAGCGGAATGAGTGCAGTTTTTGCGGCACTTTTCGGAACACCGCTTGCGGCGTCTGTCTTTGCACTGGAAATAGCGGGAGTTGGAGCTATGCACTACGGTGCCATTGTTCCCTGCGTGTTGTCAGCCGTTGTTGCTTTTAGAATAAGCGGTATTTTTGGTATAAGCCCCGTGAGATTTATCAAGGCATCATCACCGGCGTTGACTCCGAGTTTTTTTGCGGAAATTATCATCTTTTCCGTTATATGTGCAGCAGTGAGCATTGTTTTTTGTGTAACCGTCAAGGCGGTATCCAAAAAGGCAACCTCACTTATGCCGAATCCATATGTGAAGGCTCTTGTTTGTTCAGGAATTCTTCTGGTACTTTCTGTGATTTTTGGAAGCGGTGATTATAACGGAGCAGGAATGCATATAATTGCTAAAGCTCTGGACGGTGTTTCTAAGCCGGAGGCTTTTATTGTCAAAATAATTTTTACTGCCGTAAGTATAGCCGCCGGCTTTAAAGGCGGCGAAATAGTACCGGCATTTTTTGTCGGTTCCGCCTTTGGTGCGGTTGTTTCTCCTTTTTTGGGCATAGAGTCCTCACTGGGAGCGGCAATGGGATTTATTGCACTGTTCTGCGGTGTTGTAAATTGCCCTCTGGCGTCACTTTTCCTTGCTATTGAGGTTTTTGGAGGCGATTTGGCGGTTATATTTGCCATAGTCTGCTCGGTAAGCTATATGATGTCCGGAAGGTTCAGCCTTTACGGAAGTCAGGAATTTGTGTATTCTAAAACCGAATATGACAATATATAAAAAAAGAGGTAAAAAATTCATTATGATTTGAATTTTTTACCTCTTTTTTAAATTAGTTTATTCCAGTTCAATAAGTCCGTAGTTTCCGTCTTTTCTCTTATATACAACATTTTTGTCCATATTCTCGGAATTGTTGAATATATAGAATGAATGTCCCAGAAGATTCATCTGGAGTATTGCCTCCTCCACGCTCATAGGCTTTGCTGAATAGGTTTTTGTCTTTACAACCTTAAATTCTTTTTCCTCTTCTATATCACCAAATTCCGCTGCTTGGTCAAATGCACCTGAGCGGAGCTGCTTTTCCAGACGGGTTTTTTGCTTGCGTATTTGTCTTTCCAGTACGTCCTCCACTCGGTCTATGGATGCGTACATATCGGGTTCGCTAACTTCCGCACGGTATATGATGCCCTTGTGAGAAACTGTAACTTCTACGATGTGATTGTCCTTTTGTACAGAAAAGGTAACATCGGCATTAGCTTCATCACCAAAAAACTTGTCCAGCTTAGAGAGTTTATTTGTTGTATAATCCCTAAGACCCGGTGTGATGTCAATTTTTCTTCCTGTGATTTGTAATTTCATACCTATACCTTCTTTCGCGTTGAGATTAATTATAAAACCCATAGGTTATTATAATCCTTGATTAAAGTATATCACACTTCGTTGTAAAAAAGCAACAAAAAAATTGTAAATTTTTCCGTCAAATTGTTCACAATTTCGATATAGAAAATAAAGATTGACATTATAATCCAAAAAGGTATATAATGAAATAAAGCAAAGGGGAGTAGCGGCGGTTATAACGTTACATGTGCGTCAATACGGAATGTTTTCCTGCTAATGTATTAAACAGCAAGACTTTTGCCTCATTTTTATGTGGCGAAGTCTATTTTTTTACGCTCTCTTCAGAAATAAGGAGGTTACAAAATGCAAGAAATTTTTGGGAATGTATTAAACATTCAGTGGCAGATGATGGTTATGTGGGCAATAGGCGGTATACTTATATACCTTGCCATTGCAAAGGATATGGAGCCAACACTGCTTTTGCCTATGGGCTTTGGTGCTATATTGGTCAACCTGCCCTTGTCCGGTGCAATAACCCAAGTCGGATCGTAGCCAT
>JAZPXS010000288.1:0-3896 GCA_045543775.1 Clostridia bacterium | reverse complement strand
TGACCTATAACAAGGTCAACACCATTATCAATGGCACGGTGGGCAAGTATTACCTGTTCACCGTTGGGCACTGAAGAGGATTCCACTCCCCAGTGGAAGGATGCCACTACAAAATCCGGATTCATAGCTTTTAGGACTTCCAGATTTTCAAGAAATTTGTCTCTGGATTTGGCGTTTAGTGCATTCGTTCCGATAAGACCAATTCTTACTCCTTTTACATCCATAACTTTAACAGTATCGTTGCCAAAAGCTTCAACACCACGATCTGAAAGATGCTTCGCTGTGTCATCATATCCTTCCTGACCGTAATCCATACTGTGATTATTGGCAAGGTTTGCCGCCTCTACCGATGAACCGGAAAGGATTTGTGCATAATCAGGTTCACCCCGAAAAGCGTATTTTTTTGCGGCACGTGTCCCACCGTCGGTAAGAGGCCCTTCCAGATTAACTATGGTAAGGTCGTCCTCTTCAAAAAGATTTTTTACACCCGAAAGAAAATACCCGAGGTCTCCGCCATTATTTTCAAGCTCCAGAGGAAAGCTCCCGCCCATTCCAAAAGCAGGATCTGTTCCCAGCGTACAATCACCCACTGCGGAAACAATAATTTCTACGGTTTTGTCCACAGGCAATGCTTCCTTTGCCGATGCTGTGATATCGTCTGCAGGTTTTGCCACATAGACCTTGGAAGTTATCATATATGCTATTCCGAAAGATGCGGTAAAAAGCAGTGCGGACACAACTATTAAAACAAGTGCTTTTCTCATAATACAAGCTCCTTGACCATCTATTCTCAGTGTACCATTTTATCATATTTTGTCGAAGATGTAAAGGACATTTTAAGCCTTGGGGCAATAGTATAAAAACATCAGACTTTCAGCACTGTTTTGCTGATAGTCTGATGTTTTTATTATTTAAATTCTTCTGATGTAATGAACCTGTATCCGTTATCTGTAAGGAACTTTGCCATATAATAAATTTTATCCGCATAATCACTCTGATAAGCATAGTAGTCAGGATAAAAATACTGCTCATGGTTTGCAACTCCGATGTAATCATTGTCGCATAGCTTAGTAAGCTTATCCTTTAATTGCTCCATATTATGAGTATTTATGCAGCAACCACTGCCTATCAGCTTGTAAAGGAGACCTGTCCCGGCATCCGCTATGGATACATTTTTTCCCACTATACTTTTTTGCTGTTCTTCGCTGATATAGTTGTATGAGCAAATGGAAGAAACAATTCTCTTGTCCAGTGTATCCCTCACAAAAAGCATTGCCTCAGGCTTTCTGCTTTGTCTCAATCTTGCCGCGTGACCATACGGAAGAACGGAATCATCCCCTGTAAACTCCGTCCTCTTTCCGACACTCGGAGATAGAAATTTAAGACCGCAATCCTTGAGTGCCCTACACCCCTCTTTGCTCATAGCTCCCCAATGGAGAATGGTAGCATCAGAAAAGCTCTTTTCCCCTGCAAAACGTTTTACTTCATTTGCTATTTCCATATAATTCTGTTTTGCAGTTTCGTACGAAATATTGACATAAGGATAATCAGGAAATTCCTGCTTTGCATGAAAAGCAAACTTGAGCCATGAAGATGATTCCTCAAATTCGCTCTTGTATGTATCAGGCATCTGAGAAAGAGTAAATTCCTCCGGCTCCCCGTAGAAAAAATCCGTTCTGTAGAAAAGATTGAGCTGAACAGTCATACCATAATTGTCGTGTCCCTTTTTCAACATTTTCAAAAATGGATTGTCAAATATTGATTTTGGTTCTTCTCTCGCAATATCACGAAGGCACCAAATTACATCATCAATAAAAAAGAAAGCTGTTTTTTCCATTATGATCCTCCTGATTTTAAATATATCATTTTTATACCATCATACTATCCGATAGTCAATGCAAAAAAATTAGGTATGTGGACAAAACAAATTATAAAATTAAATCCTATCACTTTGATTGCCTCAAATTAACAAGTCAGAACTTAGCGTAAAATTATTGACATATTCTAAAATTTGTGATAATATAAATATAGCAAGAGGGAACGACATTAGTTGTTTCCGCAAAATAGGTAATTTAAATTAAACGACCGTCACTTTTGCAGAAGTGGCGGTCATCTCTTTATGTAAAGTATAATATTTTGGGGACGTGCCTCTTTTTGCACATTTTTCTTTGCTTCTTTTTTAAAATGTGTAAAAACAGGCATGTCCCCATTAATATGTCCCTATTAATACGTTGTTACTTTAACAATTCTTCATATGATGTATCAAGAATATCTTTTATTGCCTTTAATTGCGTTGCATAAATATGTTGAACACCACGTTCTATCTTAACAAAAGACTCCCTTGTAATATCAACTCCCATTAACTGCATCTTTCTGACAACATCAATTTGTTTTATCTTCTTTTGTCTTCTTATGTCTCGTATATTTTTTCCAATAAATATATTATCCTGCTTAATCTTTTGTTCTCCCATGATTTCCTCCAAAAACGAACCAAAACCAGCACTTTTTCTTGATTATATATTTATTACATGGTATAATGGGACTAATATTAGTCCTTTTTTGGAGGAGCATTTTATGATAATAGATATAACAGGAATAGAATTAACACCAGGTAACTACGGAAACGATTGTATGGGAAACGGTAAACACTTTGGCAAAAACGGAGAAACTATAGAATGTTGTTGTGACGAATGTGATTATATGATTTGTTGTTTTAATATGGAAGATTTAAGCGAATGTTCAAACTGTACTGATAAAAACTGCCCTCGTTCTATCCACAACTTCATATAAAAATCAGACACATCATAAGTAAAATTATCCAAATGATGTGTCTAATCAAAAGAGTTAATCCCATCAACGCGGAACAACGGGGACGTGCCTGTTTTTACACTTTTGGAACAACGGGGACGTCCCCATTAACATTGACAATATTCGACAATAGTGATATAATATCCCTCGTGGAAATCCACCATCTAAATCGAGTTTTTCTTGCCCAGCCATAGGGTATCTCCTTGTAGATGGCGATGGTTAAAAAGGACGGTTGCCTTGTCATCCCGCATAATAGCGGAAAGGTAAGGTGAGTGCACAGCTTTTTACGCGGGAAATTCATCCCGAAAGGAGGCTGGTACATATAACACTTCAAGAGTTATTTTGGGTTGTTTCAATTGCTTGGATTTGTTTTCAAGCATGGGACAATCTAATGAATAAAAAGAAGAAGTGAGCCGTCTGCTGCAACAGATTGGCTCACGTAGTTGAGGTGTAACCTCATAAAAGTGTTTTCAATTGTATCGTGGCAACCGTCTTGGGTTTCCACATTTTCTATATGTATTATACCAAATTGCTTTACACTTGTCAATACCAAAATGCTACAAAACCAAGGAACAACGGGGATGTCCCCTTGAAATATGTTCGCTCACGCTCACAAATGAAATGAAATTTGACCTATACAAAACATGCACCGCAAGGGTTACCCTGCGGTGCATTTCAATCATCGTAAGATGAATTTCAATCGCATTTATGCGAATTTCATTTGCCGTAGGCAAATTTCATTGAATAAATAATTTGCCAAGCAAATTATTTATTCATAGCTTCCTGAACTGCAACAGCAACAGCAACAGTCATACCAACCATGGGGTTGTTACCTGCACCGATAAGTCCCATCATTTCAACATATCAAGCCCACTTCGTGGTCTTGATTGGGTGGTGCAGTAATGCGGAAACCTTGATTAAATAAGGCTTTATTGTATGTACTACTTTTTTGTCGGTCACATCAATGATGTGATTCCATGCATACATTATACCATAATGTGATTAGTTTGTCAAAACCTATTTTGAAGCAAAAAACACACACCTTTTATACTACTTTCACACATCTTCATATTTTGTAGATTGAATCC
>JAZPXS010000287.1:0-3989 GCA_045543775.1 Clostridia bacterium | reverse complement strand
TGAAAATTGCAGTAGCAGGAACAGGATACGTAGGTCTTTCCATAGCCGTATTGCTATCACAAAAGCATAGCGTGATGGCTGTGGATATAGTACCCGAAAAGGTGGAGTTAATAAACAATAAAAAATCCCCCATTGTAGATAAGGAGATAGAAGACTATCTTGCAAACAAGGATTTGAATCTCGTTGCAACCACAGATGGAGACAAGGCATATGCCGAGGCGGAATATGTGGTGATAGCTGCACCTACAAATTATGACCCCAACAAAAATTACTTTGATACTACAGCCCTGGAGAGCGTTATAAAGCAGGTTATAGCAGCTAATCCCGATGCGATAATGATAATAAAATCTACCGTTCCGGTAGGATATACCAAAAATATAAGGGAAAAGTTCAGCTGCGACAACATACTCTTTAGTCCCGAATTTCTACGCGAGGGTAAGGCTTTGTATGACAATCTCTACCCAAGCCGCATAATAGTCGGTTCGCCAAAGGGCAATGCAAGATTGGCAAAAGCCGCACAGACATTTGCAAATATGCTGTCGGAAGTTGCGCTTAAGGAAGATGTACCCATTCTTTATACAGATTTTACAGAGGCAGAAGCAATTAAACTTTTTTCAAACACATATCTCGCTTTAAGAGTTGCGTATTTTAATGAACTCGATACTTATGCGGAAACAAAAGGACTTGATACCAAATCAATAATAGAGGGTGTTTGCCTTGATCCAAGAATCGGTAACCATTACAATAATCCTTCTTTTGGCTATGGCGGTTATTGTCTTCCTAAGGATACAAAGCAGCTCAGGGCAAATTACAACGATGTTCCTCAAAATCTCATAGGTGCTATAGTTGATGCCAATACAACCCGAAAGGATTTTATAGCAGACCAGATTATTGCCAAAAATCCCTCGGTGGTAGGAATATATAGGCTCACTATGAAAGCGAATTCCGACAACTTCAGACAAAGCTCTATTCAAGGTGTTATGAAGAGGATAAAAGCCAAAGGCATAGAAGTGGTTGTGTATGAACCTACAATGCGTGATGATAAATTTTTTAACAGCCGTGTAATCCGTAATCTGGAAGAATTCAAGTCCGTTTCCGATGTTATCATAGCAAATCGCTTCAACGAGGAAATATCGGATGTGTTGGATAAGGTTTACACAAGGGATTTATACTTTAGAGATTAAATATGGTGAAAAAAATGACAACAGCTCAAAAACTTATATTACAATTAATTCGTTATGAAATAAATAATAAACCTGTAGATGCAAGCCTTATATCCCAAGTTAACGAAGATGTTCTTGACGAAATATTCCGTTGTTCTTCTGAACATGATGTGGGATATATTGTAGGTTCTGCATTACATAAACTTGGCTTACTTTCCGGTGAATTACAAACTGCCTTTTTCAATGAACAGCTTGCAAGTATGTATCGCTACGAGAGAATAAAATACGAGTCGGAATGTATTGCCAAGCTTTTTGAGGAAGAGGATATAAAGTTTGTTTTTCTCAAAGGAACTGTTATAAGGAACCTTTATCCCAAACCGGAAATGAGAATGAGCTGCGATGTTGACATTTTAGTTTTGCCTGAAGATATTGACAGAGCCGGTGAAGTTTTGAAAACAAAACTTTCCTTCGCTTTTGATTCAAGATGCGGTCACGAAATTAACTGGCTGTCACCGTCAGGACTAAAAGTAGAGTTGCATTTTACTTTGTTGGAAAGAGAGTACAAAATAAAAGAACTCCTGGACAAAGTGTGGGAATATGCAAAACCCATACAAGATGGAAGTAGTCAGCATATATTGAGCAACGAATTCTTTGTATATTATCACATTTCACATATTTCAAAACATTTTCTTAATGGTGGATGCGGTATAAGGCAATTCCTTGATCTTTGGTTTATAAAAAATAATCTTTCCTACGACAATAAGGTTTTGGATGATATGCTTGAGACATCGAAGCTTGACAAGTTTGCTGATGTTGTTTTTGATGTTGCTAATGTGTGGTTTAGCGATAATTATGAAGCTAAATTGCCTGACGGAACAGAAGAATATATATTAAACGGTGCATTTGGAAGTACAGAAAATCATGTAATAATGGAAAAGAACAAAAACAACAAGTCTCGATTACATATGGTTTTAAAATTGGTGTTTGCCTCCGGAGAAACCATAAAAAATCTGTACCCCCAGGCAATGAAGCATCCGGTTTTAATTCCGTATTATTCTGTAGCCAGATGGTGCAGGATAATATTTAAAGACCGTATGAAAAAGCAGGCAGGAATGATTAAAGCAATCAATGCCATATCAGATGATAAACAGAATAACATAAAGAGCTTTATGAAAGAGATTGGACTTGGTGAACAGTATGACGAACAACAACCTCGAAATTGAAAAGAAATTCCTCATACAATATCCCGACACGGAGTACCTCAAGACGATTTCCGACTACACGGAGATTGAGCAGATATACTTAAAAAGCGAAAAAGGCATATCCGAGCGTATACGCAAAAGGGGAAGAGATGGGGAGTATCTGTACTACCATACCATCAAAAAACCTCTTACGGATATGACACGGATTGAAGAGGAGAGGGTTATCTCTCTTTCCGAGTACGAGGAGTTCAAAAAAAGGGCAGACAAGAGATTTAATATCATATATAAAACCCGATACTGTGTAGCCTATGGAGGACATATTATGGAGATAGATGTTTTCCCGTTCTGGCACAGACAGGCGTTTCTGGAGGTGGAATTGTCAAGTGAGGATGAAGAGTTTGCTATCCCGGAATTTCTTCATATAATCCGAGATGTTACAGAAGATAAGCACTATACAAACCATTCTCTTGCATATGTTATTCCCGAGGAAGACAATTAAGGCATCCATGTGATGCCTTTTTCCATACCCAAAATATGTAAAAATTCTACAAAAAACTATTGAAATCCACAAAATATTGTGGTAAAATTCTATTAACTAATAAAATTCCGGAGGGGATAAAAATGAAATTGATTTACAATGTCAACGACAAACCGAAGTTTGGTCAGCTCCTTATTTTCGGTTTGCAACAGCTTCTCGCCATTATGACCGCTACACTTGTTGTTCCGGTTATTATTGGCAACGGTATGAGTTCCGCGGCAGCACTCTTTGGTGCAGGTCTTGGAACTCTTGTTTATGTGCTTTTCACTCAGAGGAAAAGCCCTGTGTTCTTAGGTTCATCCTTTGCATTTATTGGCTCTATGTTTGCTGCATTTGCAGGCGGTGTATCTATGTCGCTTGGTTATCTTGGTCTTATTATCGGTGCTATATTTGCAGGTCTTGTGTATGTAGTTATCGCCATTGTTGTTAAGGCAGTTGGTGTTAACTGGATAAACAAGCTTATGCCCGCATGTGTTATCGGACCTACAGTTGCTATCATCGGTCTCTCCCTTGCAGGTAATGCAATAGGAGATATGAGCAAGGGAAGCATCCCTGAGGTTGCAACATCTCCAATCGTTACAGTACTCTGCGGCTTAATTACTCTTATTATAACAATCATTTGCTCCACCTACGGTAAGAAAACAGCAAAGCTCATTCCCTTTATCTGGGGTATTCTGGGTGGATATGCAGTATCAGCTATATTTACAGCTATCGGCTTCGCTGCAAATATTGATGCATTCAAGGTTCTCAACACTGCTCCCTTCGCGGCTCTTGTTGCAGACGGTGTTACACTCAAAACCTTCCTTTCTGTTCCCGACTTCACATTCCTTACAGCTTTCAAGGGTATGGGCGAATTAAACGGTGCCTATGTGGGAACAATTGCAGTTGCATATATTCCTGTTGCATTTGTTGTGTTTGCAGAGCATATCGCAGACCACAAGAACATTTCTTCTATTATAGAAAAAGACCTTCTCGTAGAACCCGGTCTCCACAGAACACTTCTTGGTGACGGCATTGGTTCCTTCCTCGGTGCTATTTTTGGTGGTTGCCCCAACACAACATACGGCGAATCAGTAGGCTGTGTTG
>JAZPXS010000286.1:0-3227 GCA_045543775.1 Clostridia bacterium | reverse complement strand
AGATTAATTTCTTTTTCATTTTCATGCTTCCTTTCAACATATTTCGACAATCTTTATATGCTCGTATCAAATCAAGAGCAAATGAAATCCGAAACAAACTGTATAGTTGCACAAACACCCAAGGCAAGTGCGCTTTCATCAATATCAAATTTTGCATTATGGTGCTCTGCACCGCTTCCCAGTTCTTTGTTTTTCACTCCCACAAATGCAAATACTCCCGGCAATATCTTTTGGTATTTCCCAAAGGATTCCGATGCCATCCACACCGGTTGAAGCACACGTGCTCCCGGCAGAATTTTATCCACTGCTTTTTCCGCAACAGCCGAAAGCTTTGCATCGTTAACAACGGGCTTAAACTCATCACTGCCGGGTTTATGTATATACTCAGCTGTACAGCCGTGCAGGTTGCAAGCCGCATCAACTGCTGATATTATGCGGTTGGATATTAAATCATACACCTGCTTTGAACAGCAACGGAATGTACCTTTAATAATACAATCGTCGGGAATGATATTCCATTTTTCTCCGCCCTGAATACTTGTAACCGCCAGTGTAGCCACTTCATTTTCAGGAACATTTTGTGGTATAATCTTTTGCAGTTCACAGGCAATTTCCGCCACAGCATTCAAAGGATTTATAGCCAGGTGTGGTGTTGACCCATGTCCGCCTTTTCCCTTTATTTTTATTTCAAAGCGTCCCGATGTTGCCATTCTTTCGCCTTGTTGTACAGAAATTTTTCCACATTCCATAAAGCTGCACAAATGCATTCCCCAAATTGCATCGGGTTTTATTTCTTTAAGGACTTCCACAAAAGCGTCTGATGTATCGTACTTTGCTCCTTTTTCCTCACCTGATTCAAAAAAGAAAATGAATTTCCCGCACAAATCCGCCTTACATTCCACTAAAATACGGGCTATAGTTAAAAGCATTGCGGCATGTCCGTCGTGTCCGCAGGCGTGACATACTCCCCAATTTTTTGAAACAGCAGATTTCTTTTGCTTAAGATTATATTCATCCTCCACAATTGCCAGAGCATCCATATCTGCCCTGAAAGCAAGGGTTTTTCCCGGTTTTTCCGTATCAAGTACGTAATATGCCGAAACAGGTTCACGCACCCATACGGGACTTAACCCGATTTTTGCCATTTCCGAAACTATATATTTTGCAGTCTCAAATTCCATACAGGAAAGCTCTGCGTTTATGTGAAACCTTTTTCTTTCCTCAATTAATTTTGGCTCTGCCTTTTTTACCATTTCAATTATCTTTTCGCTTTGCAACATATTACCGCTCCCTATGTGTTTTACTAAATTCAGTTGTAAAGATTGCATAAACGTCCATTGGTTAATAAGCGTCAACCGGTTACATTTACCTTTTTTACACCCTTATACTGTGATATAAGCCAATAAAAAGCTGTTTCCATATCAATTTCATGTCCACCATCAAAAATATCAAGAAACACTCGTGCATTTGGATATTTTGACATTATTTCTTCGTATAATTCTAAACTATGTGATACGGGAACGACAGGGTCAAATTTACCGTGAAAAATTTTCAGGTTAGATTTTGCAATGTTCTCCACATAATATAGAGGTGACCTTTTTCTCATTTCGTCAACATCGTTACTGCAGCATGCCAAAACATGCTCGCAATAATCCTTATTTTGCTTTATCCATTTTTCAAGGTCAGTAATCGGCACATATGCCCCAATTGCCTTAAAATACTCCGGGCAAAATCCTGCCATTAGAAGAGACATGTGTCCTCCTCCACTAAGACCCAATAAAAATATATTTTCACTATCTACATTCTCGTTAGCTACAACATAATCAATAGCATCCTTTATGTCCTGCTTTGCGTAATCCGAACCGCAAGCCTGAGTGCAAATAGGATTTGTTTTGAGATTTTTGCCTCTGAATTCAGGCAACAACAAATTAAAATCATATTTTTGAGCATAAGGCAACATATTACTAATCTGATTAAACCTGTCATAGCTCCATGTATGAAGACCAACTAACAGCGGACGTTTTTCGTTGCTCTCTGATTTATAAAATAATGATGGTTGCATTGATGAATCCAATGTTGATTTTACCAAAATTTCTCTTTGCTCCATTTTATCTACCCCTTTCTTCATATTTTAAACATCACTCTGACATTTTCTGTTAAAAACCGCAGGAATAATAGATTTGCCTGCCCGATATGTAAATATTAAAATCAGCAAACTATTTAATTAAATTTTGAGATTGGTATAAGTTAAAAACACAACAGAACATCCCACTTATGCTTTTATATTTAAGGTTTCTCCTGCTTTTACACAATACACCTCACCTTTAACATCAAACCAAACATCAATATTTGTGGGGTTATGTACTATTTTTTTATCATAGCTTGTCTGCAATCTTTCGTAAGCCTTAACATAATCATAGATTTCAATATTGGTGGCATACCAAATATGGTCATGACCGCCGGCATATTCGGCAAATCTTTCAATAACATCCCAATTGTCGTTATTGTCAAATTCGTAACTGTGCCCCCATAAATAAAACATTTCAGGATTGTTATACTTGTTAGTTGTTTCAACAAATCTTTTTATTAGTTCATCAAGCCTTTCGTCATTATGATGACAAGTGGGATGAAGAGTCAGCCAATTTTCGGGAAAAGCAAACCTGTGTGTAGATTTAACTGTTCTTGCGTATGCGATATGACATCTTTCAAGAATATCCACAACTTTGTCGCTATATGTACCAAAAGGATATGCCATACCTCTTGTTATCGTGCCGTAAGAAGTTTCTATTGATCTTCTGTCTTCGGTTATTTCATATATAATTTCGGCAGTATCCAATTTTTCTAAAAAAGGATGTGTCAATGCATGAACAGCAACCTCGTGCCCGGAATCAATATACAGCTTCTGTGCTTCAGACAGTTTCATTCTGCCGTAAAACTTTTCACGAACTGCATCCTCAGGCAAATAGCAGCCGGAATTTATATTAAATGTTCCTTTAAGACCATGTTTATTCATAATTTGAATTAATCTGATATCCTGAACAACTCCGTCGTCATAACTCAAGGTTAAAACCTTTATTTTTCCATCTTTTAATCTCATTTTCATTTTTTTGTACTCTTTTCTATAAATTTATACTCCTTCGGTAAAATTATGGTTTTCGAATAGATACAATCCTATATCTGTTCCCCATGAATCGTCAACTCTAAAATCGCGCGAAAAATAGAAGTGA
>JAZPXS010000285.1:0-7102 GCA_045543775.1 Clostridia bacterium | reverse complement strand
GCTTGGCCTCCGACTTATATACTTTTACGGGGATATCAGGAGTTTTGCCGTAGGAATACTTTTTCAGAAGATTTTTTATTTCTTCACGTCTTTTGTGCCAGTTTTCCTTTGTTACGGTATCTCCGTTTTCCATAGTAAGTATGGGCAGATAATCTTTTTCCGTGAGCTTTTCATTGAGCATAACCATTACCTCTTTTTAATTTATAAAAAGATTATATGCGATTTTCGCAGCTATGTCAATGAACTTTTTTACTTTATTCCGGTTTCTTTTATTCTGCCTTCCTCAAAGGATTTAACCAGTGCGGTAAGGTCATCAATTTTGTTTGCAATGGTTCTTCCTGTGTCGGTATCCCTAACACGGATTTTGTCGGACATTTCCTCAAAAACCACTGTATCAGATACAATATCGGCATTATTTTCAATGGCATTTTTCACACCTCGAAAGGGCTCATGAGCAGATATTCTCATACCTTCAGCGTTGTATATGAGCGTGTAGCCGGCAATTCCTGTGGATTCCTGATATGCCTTGCAGAATCCTCCGTCTATTAATATCACCTTGCCGTTTGCTTTCAGGGGATTTTCACCACGGGAACGCTGTACGGGTATGTGACCGTTTATTATGTGTGAATTTTTTTGCTCCAATGAGAATTCCTGAAGAACCTTATTTGCCAAATCTTCGCTGTCCCAACAATTGTAATAAGCATTTTTTTCTTCTTTCTGAGCCTCTTTGTCGTCTGTAAAGAGTCTTTCAAAGGTCGCAATTTTTCCTCTGGCATTAAGAGGCGAAAACCTTCCGCACCACAAAAACCACAAAAAATCCTTTCCACGCTGCCTCGCTTCGCTGCCGTCTTTGGCAAAGTACCCCTGCCTTGCAGTTCTGTCGCAGTAGTCCATAAGCTCTTTTCCGCTTTTTCCTCCTGCGCAGTCAAACTTCATAAATTCTCCGTCCTCATCCATTGGGATGCATCCGTGAAACAGCAGATTGTTGTTAAATACTGTGTACATTTCTCCCTTTTCAAATAGAAAGCTAATGTGTTTTTTGAGCTTTTCCGAGCCTGTAAATGCATTTTTGAGATACTTCATTATGTCTTTTTCTTCGTCTGTCAGCTCATAGGGATTTTGCCTGTTTACAGTAGGAAAATCAGTATCTTTCATATTTACGGAGTGTCCTCCCGCAATAAGCGTATTTGTTTCATAATCTATCTTGTCAAGAAGAAGTCTGTCCTCCATATGGAAGTCGGGATTTCTTCTTATTACTTCCGCTTCAAGCTTAAACTGAATTATGCTTATCGCCTTGTGCATCCTTGCAATGAGTATATCATCGTCCTTTCGGTAGGAGTCACCCTCGGAGATGTTTTTTGGCATATACCCCGACACATCGCAATGGCCGTAGGTTTCATTTGCAAAAAGTGACAGAGGGCGCAGTGAAATTCCATAGCCTATTTCTATCACGTCCATATTTTTGTAGGTTATGGAGTTATTTAGCACCGTTGCTATACACACCTCCGAGCCTGCGGCAGCACCCATCCACAGAATATCGTGGTTGCCCCACTGTATGTCTATTGATGCCTCCTCTGTAAGTTCGTCCAGAATAATGTCAGGTCTGGGACCTCGGTCAAATATGTCACCTACAATATGAAGATGGTCTATAACAAGGCTTTTTATGGCAGAGCATATGGCAAGAAGAAACTCCTTTGATACTCCAAGCCTTATAATGGTTTTGAGTATTTCGTCATAATAGCTTTCCTTATTTACCTCATCATAGTCGTTGTTGAGAAGCTCATCGATTATGTACTCGTAGCCCTTTGCTGTTTTTGCAAGGTGCTTTCGAACCTTGGAACGGGTGTATTTACTACTTACAAGACGGCATATCTCCAGCAAACGCAAAAGGGTGATTCTGTACCATTCGTCAGTTACACTGGTTTCCTCAAGCTTTTCTTTTGGGTAGTATATGAGCGTGGAGAGCTCCTCTCTTTCCGATAGGGTAAGGGTTTTGTAGAACAAGAGGTCAATCTTTTTCCGTATTACACCTGAGGCATTTTTGCGGATATGAACAAAAGCCTCATGCTCCCCGTGGAGGTCACTCATAAAATGCTCTGTCCCCTTTGGAAGATTGAGTATTGCGTTGAGATTTATTATCTCGCTAAGGGCACTCTGGCGGTTAGGGTATGTTTTCGCAAGCTCTCTTAAGTATTTGTCGTCCCGGTTTTTTTGCATAATACACTCTCCATTACCATTTATTCAAGTAAAATTATATTTACAAAAAAATGATAAGTCAACCAAAACAAGGATAAGTTTATCCATAATCGAATGTTTGGCTTTGTGTATTGATTTTTGTTGTGATAAGGCTTTGAAATATACAATTGGGGTTGAAGTATATTTCGATGCTTGACACCCGGGCGGAATTTGCTTACAATATAATAAGTAATTAATTTTATTTCGTAAACTTATACCGGACTGAAAAAAGGAGCAGCTTATGAACAGAATAGACAGTACTTCAAATCGTTTGTACAAGCAGACCAAAAAGCTCTCAACTCCATCGGGCAGAAAGAAGACCGACCTTTTTGTGATAGAGGGGGAGAGGATAGTTGCCGATGCCCTGAATTTGGGAGCACAGGTGGAATATGTTTTTGTGTCGGAATCATATGCTTCGGGAGAGAGTGTTTCTTTTGGAAACATTCCGGTATATGTTCTCGGGGACAAGCTTTTTGACACTCTCAAATCCACCGTTAACTCTCAGGGCATACTTGCCGTTGCCCGCAAGGAAATGAGCAGTATTGACGATATGAAAACGGACAAGGGTGCATACCTTTACCTTGACTGTATTATGGACCCGGGTAATATGGGAACGATTATCCGCAGTGCAAATGCCTTTGGCGCGGACGGGATAATCCTTTCCAAAGGGTGTGTGGATGTGTTCAATCCCAAGGTTCTCCGCTCCACAATGGCAGGGATATTTAGTGTCCGTCTTTTTTCGGACGACGGAAGCATTCTTGAGCGTTTAGCATCGGAGGGCTTTGATATTATCGGAACCTTTCCCGAGGGAAAGCAAACTCCCCGTGAGCTTGAATTTTCCGGCAAAAGTGTTATAGTGATGGGCAATGAGGCGAACGGCATTTGCGATGAAGTAAAAAAATTCTGCACGAAAAAAGTTACAATTCCAATGACAAATCTCGCAGAATCCTTGAATGTTTCCGTTGCTTGTGGTATAATGCTCTATGAAGCATTTATTGCGTCCCGTAAATAATCGAAAGGAGCACAAATATGCAGAATTTTGAGTTTTATGCACCTACGAGAATGATATTCGGCAAAGATACCCACAAGGAAGTAGGCAGTATCGTAAAGGAGTATGGCTTTAGCCGTGTGCTTTTGCATTACGGTCAGGGTTCAGTGATAAAAAGCGGTGTTTATGATGAGGTTATGGCATCGCTTAAGCATGCCGGTATGGATGTGGCAGTACTGGGCGGAGCAGAGCCTAATCCAAAAATCTCTCTTGTGAGAGAGGGTGTCCGTCTTGCCAAGGAGCACGCATCAGAGCTTGTTATTGCCCTTGGCGGAGGAAGTGTTATAGATTCTGCAAAGCTTATTGCCATAGGAGCGGTTGCAGATGTTGACCCATGGATGTTCAGTGAACACAAGGCAGTGCCCGAGGGAGGGCTTCCTGTGGCAACCATCCTCACGCTTTCCGCTTCCGGAAGCGAGATGAGTGCATCCTGTGTTATAACAAATGAGGAAAACGGACTTAAAAGGGGATTTGGAACAAAGCTTAACAGACCTCTTTTTTCCATATGTAATCCTTGCCTTACATACACTGTAAATCCCTATCAGACCGCTTGCGGTATAGTGGATATAATGATGCATACCCTGGAAAGATATTTCACGGTCAGCAAGCCGTTTATGATATCGGACGAAATGGCATTCGGACTACTCAGAACCGTTATAAAAGCAGGAAAGGATGCTCTTAATAATCCCGAGGATTACGAGGCAAGAGCCAATCTTATGTGGGCAGGCTCTCTTTCTCACAACGACCTCACCGGTGTAGGAACAGAGTTTTTTATGGGTTGCCATCAGCTTGAGCACGAAATAAGCGGTATGTTTGACTGTGTTGCTCACGGTGCAGGACTTGCAGTGGTGTACCCTGCCTGGGCAAAGTATGTGTATAGGTTCAATCCTTCAAGATTTGCTCTCCTTGCGGTAAATGTGCTGGGTGCAAATCCCGAGGGAAAAACTCAGGAAGAACTGGCACTTGAGGGAATCGGAATTATGGAAGAATTTTTTGAGTCCATAGGAATGCCCACAAGACTTTCCGGACTTGGCGTGGATATAACAGACAGTGCCATAGAGGAAATGGCGGAAAAATGCACCTTCTTTGGCAAAAGGAAACTCAAAGATTACAAGGAACTTGGCAAAGAAGAAATTATAGAAATATATAATCTTGCAAAATAGGGGGGAATAAAATGGCAGAGGTTTGGACTTTTCTCATACAGAATTTCCGACTTGTTCGCATAAGGGATATTCTGGATATACTCATAGTGGCATTTGTTATATTCGGTGTCATAAAGCTGGTAATGGAAACAAGAGCGGCACAGCTTGTAAAGGGTATTATAGCTCTTGTTGTGGCGGCACAGGTTGCAGACTGGATGGATCTTAATGCCATAAGCTATCTTCTGGCAAATACCATGCAGGTCGGAGTTCTGGCAATTTTCATAATGTTCCAGCCGGAAATACGCCGTGCACTGGAAAAAATTGGTAACACCACAACGGGACAGATTTTTTCGTCAGGTGATGAGCTTGAGAATATGGCAGAGTCCATATGCGAGGCAACTACATATATGTCCGAGCGGAAAATAGGCTCGCTTATCATTCTTGAGCGTTCCACAAAGCTCAGAGATATTATGAAATCGGGAACTATGCTTGATGCAAAAATATCACCTCAGCTTCTTATAAACATCTTTATGTCAAATACTCCTCTTCACGACGGAGCCACCATAATAAGCGAAAACCGCATAAAGGCAAGTGCCTGCTTTTTGCCTCTTACACAGAACAACAGCTTTTCAAAGGAGCTGGGTACAAGGCACAGAGCTGCAATAGGAATGAGCGAAATAGCGGATTGTATCTCCATAGTAGTTTCGGAAGAAACAGGAAGAGTATCTGTGGCAACCGACGGAAATTTAAAGAGAAATGTCTCTCCGAGGGAGCTGAAGAACATCATAATAAGCTCTCTTGGCAGTGAGGATAACCAGAAGCTCACACCTATGAATTCCTTCATAAATAAATTTGCAGATTGGATGGTGAGAAAGAAATGAAAAATCTTTTTAAAACAAATTGGTTTCAGATAACTTTCTCAATCCTTGCGGCACTTATCATATGGATATACGTGGTTTATGAAATAAATCCCGTGTTTGAAACCACCATCAAAAATGTTCCTGTAAATTATGTGCGTTATTCCGAGGATTTCTCCAACGGCAAGCTCACTGTCCTCTCCGAGAATACCAAAACCGTAAATGTCAAAATAAGAGGAAAGAGAAGCACCCTTTCGAAGGTTACAAGAGATTCTGTGTACAGCACGGTGAATATGGCAGATGTAAATGTGGCAGGAACCCACAAAATACCTGTAACTGTTTCCTTTGATATATCCGGAATAGAGCTGGTTTCCAAGGAACCCCATAATGTCAGTGTTATAGTTGATAAGGTTGTAACACGGGAGCTTAATATTGCAGTAGATACCAAGGGTACACCGGCGGACGGATATATATATGACAGTATAGAATATACCACCGATAAGGTAAGAATATCCGGAGCAAAAAGCATTGTGGATCAGGTTGACAGGGCAAAGGTTACCGTTGATATTGGCGGCAAAAAAGATCCGGTAATAGGAAGATACAAAATCTCCCTTTATGATAAGGGCGGGGTGGAAATAACTGATTCTGCCATAAGCAAAAATATCTCATATCTTGAGCTTACCTGCAATATATTAAGACTTAAGGAACTTGACATTGTGGCAGAGCTTACGGAAAAAACCAACTCTTCGGGAGAAAAGGTAACCGTCAGCGAGGTAAAACCTGCAAAGCTAAAGGTTATTGGCCCCAGAACGGTAATTGATGCTATGGACAAACTCAAGACCGAAAAAATTAACACTTCCGGTATAAGAGACGGCAAGACAGTAAAGGTAAAACTTGCCGAGCTTCCGGAAAATGTGGAACCTGAGGGCGAACCCGTAGAGGAAATAGAAGTTACATTTAAGGTTGAGTAATTATGATGACAAAAAAGAAAAGAGCAGCTCTTATCGGAGAAGTGTTCGATAAGGTGTACAGTGATGCAAGATGTTCTCTTGACTACAATACCGACCACCAGCTTCTTGTGGCGGTGCAATTATCCGCACAGTGCACAGATGCCAGGGTTAATATTGTTACAAAGCCACTTTTCGAAAAGTACAAAAGCGTAAGTGATTTTGCAAATGCAAAATTGGAAGAGCTTGAGGAGATGGTTCGTCCTTGCGGATTTTACCGTAATAAGGCAAAGAACATCATAGATTCATCACGCACAATCATAGAAAAACACGGAGGCTTACTTCCTGATACTATGGAGGAGCTTACATCTCTTGCAGGAGTAGGAAGAAAAACAGCAAATCTTATACTCGGCGATGTGTTTGGAAAACCCTGCATAGTAGTCGATACTCACTGCATACGTCTTACTAACCGTATGGGACTTGTTGACACCAAAGATCCCGTAAAGATAGAAACGGAACTGAAAAAAATAATAGCTCCTGAGGTCTCAGGAAGATTTTGCCATCAGATTGTGTATCATGGCAGGGCAGTGTGCACAGCCCGCAGACCGCTGTGCGAGGAGTGTCCCATAAGTCATCTTTGTATGAAAAACATCAAAGGAGCTTCAAAAAAATAATGAATAAAAGAAAAGATAAGTTCAAACAATATTTAATTGATAACGGTATGGACAGTGCTGTTGTAACAAACAGTGCAGATATCAGATATCTCACAGGCTTTACAGGTGAGGGATATGCCGTTATATCCCACAGCGGAGACAGGATTGTTACGGATTTCCGCTATATTAATCAGGCAAAAACCCAAACCGATGGAATTGA
>JAZPXS010000284.1:0-2021 GCA_045543775.1 Clostridia bacterium | reverse complement strand
ATAAAAACGCTTGCGTGGGAATGGCTGCGAACATGATTGGCGAGAAAAAAAGGATTATCTGTTTTGACCATCAAGGTGTATACATGACAATGTTTAACCCGGTGATTGTTAAAAAGAGCGAGCCTTATGAAACAGAGGAGAGCTGTTTGTCGCTACTGGGTGGAGCAAGAAAAACTATAAGATACAGAAAAATTAAGGTTCAGTTTCAGAATGCGGAATTTAAGGTGCGACTTCAAAGTTTTGAAGGATGGAGTGCGCAGATTATCCAACATGAAATCGACCATTGCAACGGGGTGCTTATATAAAAGCTCATTAGGATAGATTTGGAGAAATATTGTATTGAAATCAGGTGAAAGAAATGAAGAAATTATTATATATCACATCAATCTTACTTTGTATACTTCTTTCTGCTTGCGGAGAGGCTACAAGTATCGGAATTATCGGAGGTAGCGACGGACCGACCTCAATATTGGTTAGCGAAAAAGGAGAGAAAGAAATGTATAAACAGATTACTGCAGAAGAAGCCAAAAAGATAATGGACTCAGGTGAGGATTATATTCTGCTTGATGTAAGGGAGCAGGACGAGTTTGATGCAGGACATATCCCCGGTGCAATTTTAATTCCTTATACAGAAATTGAGAGGAAGGCTGAGAGCTTGCTGCCAGACAAAAACAAGCAGATACTTGTATATTGCAGGTCGGGCAGAAGAAGTAAAATTGCATCAGAAAGCCTTGCAAAGCTTGGTTACGCAAACGTGAAAGAGTTCGGCGGTATTATTGATTGGCATTATGAGGTGGAAAAATGAATGAAGAATGTTTAATTTGCAAAGCACAGCTTGAATATTTAGAAAAAGACACAATGATGGAATGTGTGATTTGCCATAAAAAAGAAAACAGCAAAACAAGATGTGTAAACGGACATTTCGTTTGTAGTGACTGCCACACAAGCGGAATGGATAAAATTATAGCTGTAGCTTTAAATGAAAAATCTAAAAATCCTATTGAAATATTAGAAAAAATGATGTCTATGGACTTTTGTCATATGCATGGTCCCGAGCATCATGTTATGGTAGGAGCATCACTTCTTACTGCATACAAAAATGCAGGCGGAGAGATTGACTTGCCGTTAGCACTTTCTGAAATGTATGCAAGGGGAAAACAAGTTCCGGGCGGAGCCTGCGGATTTTGGGGTGCGTGCGGTGCAGGAATCAGCACAGGAATGTATATGTCGATTATAACAAAGTCTACACCGCTTGCAAAAGAAGCTTGGGGACTTTCCAATCAGATGACAGGACGCTCTCTTACTTCAATCGGCAAAAACGGCGGACCCCGTTGTTGTAAAAGAGATTCATATCTTGCAATTATAGAGGCGGTCAGATTCACAAAAGAAAAGCTTGGAGTAGAAATGGAGCTTGACAAAATAGTTTGTTCTCGTTCAAATCTGAATAATCAATGTTTGAAAGAAGGTTGTCCTTTCTATGGCAAAAACTAAAATAGCCTTTATTTGCGTACATAATTCCTGCCGAAGTCAAATGGCAGAAGCATTTGCTAAAGCATATCTATCGGAGAAATATGATTGTTATTCTGCAGGAACAGAAACAAAACCTGAGATAAACCAAGATGCCGTGCGGATTATGAAAGAGCATTTCGGCATTGATATGAAGAATCAGTATTCAAAGCTGATTTCGGATATTCCTGCCCCTGATATAGTTATCACAATGGGTTGCAACGTTCAATGTCCCAATATACCATGCAAAGAGCGCTTTGACTGGGGACTTGATGATCCCACAGGAAAAAGTGATGAAGAATTTATAAAAACGGCAAACAGAATTAAGGAAAAAATATTGAAACTGATATGAGGTAGAATTATGATTGAATTTATTTGTTACCCTAAATGCACAACCTGTCAGAAGGCAAAGAAATGGCTTGATGACAACAAAATAGAATATAGGTTTCGTGATATAAAAGAAGATAATCCGAGTCTTGAAGAATTATCTGTTTGGTACAAAACAAGCGGACTTC